>JAZSDA010000082.1:0-13054 GCA_045530955.1 Candidatus Gastranaerophilaceae bacterium | reverse complement strand
AAATATCACGAAATTAAAAGAATGTTTGGGTATTTAGGTAATAAAATAACCTATCTTAAAAGGGTTAGTTTTGCAGGAATTTTGCTTGACGAAACTTTAAAAGAAGGCGAGTGCCGTTTGTTAACCGAAGAAGAAAAACTTTTATTTACTTTATAATTTTAACTAAATTTTGACTAAATTTTAACTTTTAAAGGATAAAATATATATTTCTCAGATTTATAATTTGTATTGTGTTTAGAGTTTTCTATAAATTTTAACAAGTCATTCTCTTGGTTCATATATCCTCCTAAATCCAAAACTATCTTAACCACTATTTACTTTAAATTCAATATCACCGATTCTGACGTATATACACCTTAAAATGTAATTAAAACAAAGGAGTAAGTTATGAATAATAAAAATCTAAAAATTACCGTTGTTGGTATTGGTGGCGGGGCACAAAAGGCTGTTGATTACTTATTTTTGAGCAACAAATCATCAAACATTAAATTTGCACTTATCAATTCTGATAAAGAATTTTTAGAATGTGCAAAAACAGAAAACAAATTACTTATCCACGGAAAAAACAAAAAGTTTTATGGCTTAGGCTGTGGAGGGGATCTAAAAACTGGTGAAGAATATGCAGAATTTTGCATAGATAAAATCGAACAACTATTTACAGATACTGACGTAGCCGTACTTATCTCTTGCTTTGGCGGAGGATGTGGGACAGGAACAACACCCGTAATTGCAAAATTATTAAAATCAAAAGGAATTAAAACAATAGCAATAATAACCAGACCTTTTAATTTTGAAGGTGAACTTAGAGCAACAAAAACTAATCTTGGAATTAACAAACTAGATAAATACGCTGACAAGATTATAGATTTAGAAAATCAGAATTTGCTTGAAACACTTGAACAAAAAACCTCACTAAAAGAAGTTTTTGATTATTCAAACCAGAAAATCACCGAAATATTTAAAAAAGAAATTGATAAATTATAAATAATAAAACCCACCAATGATATATCGGTGGGTTTTAATTCGGAGAAAGTGGGATTTGAACCCACGGTACAGGTAACCCCATACAACACCTTAGCAGGGTGCCGCCTTAAGCCACTCGGCCATTTCTCCATTCGGCGACTGTAACCTCATTTCGATTACATTATCCACTATAACATAAACATCTTTTTTTGGAAAGCTATTTAAAAAAAATTTTTTGTAAGTATAATATTACTAAATAAGAGAGGTATATTATGATTGAAATGAAAGTTATGGGTATAGCATTAGACACTAGAACAGGTTCGCCTATCGTTGTTCTTCACGACATCGACAACAGACGTGCTCTTCCAATTTGGATTGGCTCTGCTGAAGCTAGTTCTATTATCAGAAAAATTGAAAATCTTTCTGTAACACGCCCAATGACTCATGATCTTATCATTTCTATCATCGAAAAAACAGGTTACAAACTAACAAAAGTTGAAATTAACGATGTTGAAAAAGAAACCTATTTTGCAACAATTTTCCTTGAAGACAAAGACGGTAACGAAATCGAAATTGATTCCCGTCCATCAGATGCTATCGCTGTTGCAATCAGAATTGAAGCTCCAATTTTTGTAACTGCTAACGTTCTTTCTAATGGTTCTGTTTCAACTGATAGTGCTAAAGATGCTGAAGAAGCTGAAGAATTCAAAAACTTCGTTCAAAGTATCAAACCTTCAGACTTTGCCCGCTTGATGAAAGATAGCGATCATCACGAAAGTGATCAATAATTACGCAACTTCTATCTCTGACAAGCTATTCACAACAAAATCTGACGTTTGTTGCAGTTCTTCTGCGTCAATTTGACCTGTTGCAACTAAAATTGTTTTATCTATCCCCGCATTTTTTGCCGAAAGATAATCCATCGGTGCATCCCCAATCATAATGGTTGTATCTGCATTTGCACCCAACGTTTCCAGTGCAATTTTAGTTAAAGCTCCACTTTCTTTGGTTTGGGAAGAAGACTCTCTACCAACAACAACCCCGAATAAATTTCCCCAGCCAAAATTTTTCAAAGTTAATTCAGTAGATACAACAGAATCAGAAGTTACAACCCCAAGTTTTACCCCTTTTTGATATAAAACCTTTATAAACTCAAGTGCAGGGTCAATGGGCTTTGTGTATCTCACCATATCTTGATAAAAAATTTCACTCACATAATCAAAGATTTTAGCCAATTCCTCATCAGTCGTAAAAACATCAAATGCTTCCAAATTTCCCCTAAAAATTTCAATAATCTTTGAACGGGAATAAAGTGCCGTAATACCGTCTGATAGCATCTTTCCAGAATTTATGTCATACCCTAAGTGCAAGCAAAGTTTTTCAAAATTATTAACCTCAAGATTAAATCGTTTGATAATTTCTTGAACTCTGAGTTCTGTCATTTTGCCCCAAAAGTAATGCAAATCAATAAACGTTCCATCTTTATCAAACAAGACAGTTTCAATATTATCAATCTGCCAATTTTTAGTCTTTAGACTAATCATCTTTCATATTCTCCAAAGAAATATCAATTAATGATTTTGCAATCTCAACAGCTTGAGCCATTTTAACTTCATTTGTCAAAATATCATCCATCATCAAATATTCTTTGACAATTTTTCTAGCATAAGACCCTACTGCCAAACAATGAGGACGTACTCCACAAAGTTTTGCAAGCTCTGTTGATTTTGTATTTGTACCACCAGACATCATAATATATAGTGGTAGTTTTGCATTTTGGAATAATTGAGCAGTTGCAACAGCTTGTAAAGTTGTACCGTATTCATCATCATTCCCGCTCATTGCAACCCCATCTGCCTGAATTATTGTCGAATATGGTTCACGCCCTTTTAACATTCTCTCAACTCTTGCTAAAAGTTTTTTATCACCTAAACCTGATCTATCTAATGAAATACATAACATTCCATCAAAAAGTTCATTTATAATTTCCCATTTTTCAGCAACTTCAAACTCATCATCAGATATTGCGTGAAACTCAATACAATCAAGTCCTTTTTCAATAAGTTTAGGAAGCATTTCATCATAATTCATCAATTGAGCTTCCATAGAAATTGCACCTTTAGGACAAGATTTTGCACACAATGTGCAGCCAATACATCTTTCTTTTTTAACTTTATATTTGTCAAGCTCAATAACTGCATCGTGCGGACAAGTAATTTTACATTTACCACATTTTACACATTTTTCTTGATCTATAACGGCCTTTGTAATATGCGGATCACCGGCAATTCCGACACTTACGCATAAGTATCTATCTTCTGTTATACCCGCATTTTCAAGCCCTCTTTTTGCAGCATCTACAATTTCAGGTTTGGCACAAACATCAAAAAAGTTACAACCCGCTTTTGAATATATAGTAACAAGTTTTTCTACTTCTGCTGCATCTTCATTACCTGCACCACACACAAGTTTGAAACACTTTTTTGATTCTAATATATCTTTTAGCATAATAAATACACTTTCTTGTCAATGAATTTCCAAGAAAATTTTATTACAGAGAAAGCCAAAGTGCAAAAACTTTGGTTAAAAAATTATACAAAAACTTATAAAAGGATTAAATTCCAAGCCATCTGTTGCTATCAAAAACTCTACCGGCAGGTTCATATCCAGGTAATAGAGGCTGACCATTTTTATCAACAGTTGGAACTGTATCACCTTGTTGAGGAGCTCTTTCATATGGAATTGAAGCATAAGCAGCTTTTTTAAATTCAGTATTAATCGAAGGTTTTACAACGGGTGTTGATACCGAACCTGTATTTATTGCTGTTAATAAATTACCAAATGTAATTGCCATAGTTGTCCCCAATTTTTCCCTTATATATAAATAAAGTATAATTTCTGAGAAAAATTGTCTAATTTATCAAAAATACGTTACATTTCGTTACAAGTTACAAAAGGAAAAAATTATTCTTGTAATTTGGTTTGAAAATTTGCTTGTTAAAATTTATTGTTGGAATTTGATAAGTTGGAGCATAATCCTTCTTATCTTTAAATTTAGTTAGACCAACAGCAGGTACTTCGTCTTTGAAAAAAAATTTAATCAGTTCCATAATACACATCCTTCTTTTTTTGTGTATAATGTTTTTAAGGAAATTTAGGAAAAAGTCAAAGGAGATTATATTATGGCAGAAAAAGTTACAAAAGATATGAACATCTTAGAAATTGCACAAAAACACCCAGAAGCAATCGAAGTTTTCCACAGATACGGTTTAGGTTGTCTTGGTTGTGCAGCTGCTAGATACGAAAACTTAGAAGCAGGTGCTAAAGTTCACGGATACGATCCTGATGAAATGGTAGCTGATATCAACGCTTTAATCGAAGCGGTTGAAGGTTAATAAAATTTTTCATTAAAAAAGGCTTACTCAAATGAGTAAGCCTTTTTAGTTTGTTTAAATTTTTACTTCGCACCTTGAGCAATAAATCCTGCCATTGTCGGAGCGTTAGTTTGCATTACTGGAGCCGCAACTGGTACAGATTGTTTTTTTGCTGCAGATTCTTCAGCCAAGCGTTTTTCAGTCATTCTTTGGCATACATCAGTTAACCAGATAATCAAGCCTGGAACAAGTACTAATGTTGATAAGAAGCCAAATGTACTGTTGCAAGTTTTTGCTGCTCTTAACAAGCCGTTATCACCTTTGAATAGCTTGTAGAAGTTTTCAATCAATTCATCTTTAGCTGAATCAGCTGATTTTAATGCAGCTTTGATTTCATCTACAGTAGCATCTTTGAATGACTTACCACTGAATTTTTGTAGAATATCATCTACGGCTTTTTGAACTTGAGAATCACGTGAGAACGCTTTCTTCACGTTACCACCACTACCTTCGATGAATTCCATAAATCCAGAAACACCATTTCTGTATTCATCAATATTTGTATATTTAGAATCAAGTTGTTTACTTGATAATACAGAGTGTCTTGTATCGTTTGGATTTAAGTAATCGATAACTTTTTGGAATACATTTCTGCCTTCCATATTTTTGTTATTCAATGCAAGACCAGTTAACTTAGTAAAGCCATCTGAGAACAATCTTGCAAGAGCTTTAGCACCGAATAACAACGCAGTAAACGCTGTCATATCACGTACCATAATTTCTTGGTAATCATATTTATCTTGTGCTTGAACAAGTCTTGGTGGAATACAGAATCCATATAACAATACTGGCATTGCTGTACCTGAAATAATCGGGCCATTCAATTCGAACATATCTGAAATGCCTTTTGTCCATTTTCCACTAAAGAATTTGTTACCTGTTTTTTCTAAAACTGTTCCCATACCTGTAAATGAAACATCTTTTTTAGATGCTTTATCTTCAGGTTTATCAGCTTGAACTTCTGTGTTTCCAGCTAATGCAGGGTTACCCTTCAAGCCCCAGTTATACAATTTAGGGATTTGAGTATAGAATAGAGCAACCGTTCCGAAAATACCTAAGTTAGTAAGAACTCTTGAACCCATTCTACGGTTAGTGAAACTTTTAACGATAGTTTCAACCTGATCAGAAGAAACACCTTCTGTTAGAACTTTCTTAGTACTATTAACAGCATCACCAAAGTAATCTTTCATTGCTTTTAATAGTTCACCAATACCGCCAGCTTTAACTGTACCATTTGAAGCTGAATAATGAGCAGCCATTTCATTAACAGTACCACCCACTTTCTTCTTCATCAATCTCATGAAGTCATCTTCTACTGAGCCAATTTCATCCAATTTAGCTGCACGTGCTTTTTTCTTCAATGATTTATCAGCATTGATATTTTCAACTTTAATTTGTTTTTCTGCAAATTCAGTAGCTAAACGTTTAATTTCTTCAGCTGACATTTTTTCAGCATCAGGAAGTTGACCATTCACACTACGCTCAATTACATCTTCAAATACACTTTGATAGAATGATTGTTTTGAAGTTGTACCTGACATTACTTCTGACAAATTATTTTGAACAAATGCTGTGAATGGTTTTTGGAAACCATCGATATAATTCAATTTAACATTGTTACCTGTTCCGGCATATTTATTGATGAAATGCAACATTGCCATAGGAATCAAGAATGCACTTGGACCTGTTACAATTTCACGAATACCTTCTTTTCTTGCATATGCCCAGTTCAAATTACGTTTTGGTTCGCCATTTTTATCTAAAATAACGTTACCATTTTCATCTTTTTTCTCTTCGCCACCACGCAATAAACCTTTACCAACACGAGGTGCGATGAAACCAATACCGTCTTGAATAATGAATGCTGCAGCGTAACCACCAGCTTCAATGAAATCCATCAATGAAACAATTGGGTTGAATCCACCTGCACCGGTAAACGACACAGTTGTAGTCGGCACTGATGAAGATACTGGAGTATATTGTGCCAATACAGGAGTTTGAACTTTATTTTGTTGTGGCACCTTCTTATTATTTGAGTCTATACTTGGTATAATTGGTTTTAATGACATAATCCCTACTAATTAAATATATATACTTCTACACAGTTAAAAAAACAACAATTCACCTATAATTGCTATTTTTTCGGGTAATGTTTCAAAACGTTTACAAAAAATTGCCGAATTTTGAGAACAAGTGTAATTATTATACTTAATCCAGACATGTTTGGCAATACCTCTTACTACAATTATAACACTTTTGTAACATTACTATACAATTAGAGTTTGACAGGGTTTCATATCTTAGATAAACTACAAGAATGGAAGTAAACGTTATTGGTGCTGGTTTAGCAGGTTCAGAAGCCGCTCTACAACTGGCTAAAAGAGGATTTAAAGTTAATTTATATGAAATGCGTCCTGTTCAAAAAACAGGTGCTCACACCACAGAAGACTGTGCAGAATTTGTATGCTCAAATAGTTTAGGCTCATACGATATCACAAATGGAAGCGGTCTTTTGAAACACGAAATGGAAATTCTAGGAGGAGAACTTATTGAAATTGCAAAAGCATGCCAAGTTCCTGCAGGTAACGCTCTTGCCATCGACAGACACAAATTCTCCCAAACTGTAACTGAAAAAATTAACCAAAATCCAAATATCAATTTAATCAGAGAAGAGGTTACACAAATTCCTCAAGGCCCTACAATTATAGCTTCAGGTCCGCTTACAAGTTCTAAATTCACTGATTCAATTAAAGAATTTACAAAAAGTGAATACTTACATTTCTTTGATGCAATTGCACCAATTGTAGAAAAAGATAGTATAAATTTTGATATTGCATTTTGGGCAAGCCGCTACGACAAAGGTGAAGCATTTTATATCAATTGCCCGATGAACAAAGAACAATACGAAAACTTCTATAATATTTTAACCAACGCTCCACGTATTGAACAACACGACTTTGAAAAAGATGCAAAATTCTTTGAAAGTTGCCTTCCTATTGAAGTCCTAGCTTCACGTGGAGTTGATACATTACGCTTTGGACCGATGAAACCTGTTGGGCTCATCGACAAAAGAACAAATGAAAAGAATTACGCAGTAGTCCAACTTAGACAAGATAACTCTGCAAAAACTTTATTCAATTTGGTAGGTTTCCAAACAAACCTAAAATGGGGTGCTCAAAAAGAATTACTACAAGCTATCCCTGGGTTAGAAAACGTTAACATAGTTCGTTATGGGGTAATGCACAGAAACACATTTATTAACTCACCAACGCTTCTTAACCCAACCCTACAAACACGTGAAAGAAAAGACCTATTCTTTGCAGGGCAAATCACAGGAACAGAAGGTTACACAGAATCTATCGCATCAGGACTTCTAGCAGGTATAAATATGGCTAAATTACTAAATAATGAGCCATTATTAGAACTTCCATTAGACACAATGTTAGGAGCTTTAACTCACTACATTACAAACACTGAACACGACAACTTCCAACCAATAAACTCAAACTGGGGTATCGTTCCTCCTGTTGAACTACCTAAAAAAGAACGTAAAAATAAAAAACTCAAAGGCGAATTGATGTCTAATAGAGCTTTAGAATCTCTTAAACAATATTTGAATAAATAATAATAAAGGCGGCGGGTTTAAAAATCAAACCCGCCGCCAAATTTCTATAACCTTTGTTCAAAGATTAGAACATTAAACCAGCTTCTCTAGCTGCATCTGCTAATGCTGCAATTCTACCATGGTATAAGAAACCGCCACGGTCGAATACAACACATTCAACGCCAGCTTTTTTAGCTTTTTGAGCAATAGCTTCACCAACAACTTTAGCTGCTTCGATGTTACCACCGTGAGCTAATTTTTCTTTCAAATCTTTGTCATTTGAAGAAGCTGCTGCTAATGTTACATGGTTAACGTCATCGATCAATTGAGCATAGATGTGTTTTGTACTTCTGTAAACAGCTAGTCTTGGGAATTCAGCTGTACCAGAAATTTTTACTCTGATTGATCTGTGTCTTTTTTGAACTAATGGTTTTCTTTCTTTTTGTTTAATCATTTTTATTTTTCCTTTCGTTACCCAAACCTTCTTGAAAAACCACTTCAAGGGTTTATGTGGGCTTTTGTTTTACTATTTATGCTACCTGTGCAAGTCTTAACACTGACAGGGGTTTTTGTAGTTTAATCTCATTACAATTATGAGATCCTGAATCAAGTTCAGGATAAGATATATGTAAGTTTTGCATTGCAAAACAACATCTATCTTATTTTTTACCAGCTTTACCAGCTTTACGTCTGATGTATTCGCCTTCGTATTTAACACCTTTTCCTTTATAAACTTCAGGTTTACGTTTTGATCTAATTAAAGCTGCAACGTCACCAACTGTTTGTTTGTTAGAACCTTTAACAGTGATTTTTGTGTTAGCTTCAACAGAGATTGTAATACCTGCTGGAGGAACGATGATAACTGGGTGAGAGTAACCAAGAGCCATGTTTAGGTTAGAACCTTCCATGTTAGCACGGTAACCTACACCAACGATTTCTAATTTTTTAGTGAAACCGTCTTTTACACCAGTAACTGCGTTTGCAACTAAAGTTCTTGATAAACCATATAAAGCACCAGCTTCACGTGTATCAACTGCTTTAGTTAAAACAACTTGGTTGCCTTCGATAGCAACATTGATTTCTGGACGAACATTTACAACTTCAGTTCCTAAAGGTCCTTTAGCTGTAAAAACGTTATCTACGAAAGATACCTCAACGCCTTGAGGAACTTCGATAGGTTTTTTACCAATTCTTGACATTTTAATTTTCTCCTTGTGGTATATTGTGTACTTTATTTCAAACTTTTCTACCAATTATGTTTGAAATATTTAATCCTTAATACTAAAGATTAGTAAACGTAGCAAAGAACTTCGCCACCAACGTTTTCTTTTCTAGCTTTTCTGTCAGTCAACAAACCTTTTGGAGTTGAAACAACAGCAATACCCATACCGCCTAAAACTTTTTCTAAGTTTTTAGCTTTTGAGTAGTGTCTTAAACCAGGTTTAGAAACACGTTGTAATTTTGTAATAACTGGTTTACCGTTAGCTTCATATTTCAATGTGATAACGATAACTTTGAATTTGCCTTCTTCTTTCACTTCGTAATCAGCGATGAAACCTTCTTCTTTTAAAAGTTTAGCTAATTGAACTTTTAATTTTGAAGCTGGAACTTCAACTGTTGCGTGTGAAACAGTGTTAGCGTTTCTGATTCTTGTTAGCATATCTGCTATTGGATCTGTATTCATTAGAATTCCTCCGGACTTACTCCACAGTTATAGAGCAGTATCCTATTAACTATTACACCACTTACTGAATTAATTGTTGCTTTACTAGAAAGCTTCTTTCAGCAGTCTGGAACTGTAAACCAATAGTAACATGGATATTTTTAGATTTCAAGCATGGGAATTAATATTTATTTACACTACTTCTATATTTGGCAATATCTGAACTAACATTGCGTTAATTAAATTAGATAATTAGAATAGGGTATTTTTATGATTGAAAAAATTAACGCAACACAAGCGCCACAAACTACAGCAACACAGACTCCACCGAAAACTGATGAACCTAAAGAACAAAAATTCACTCAGACACAAAAAGTTGTTATGGGTGTAACTGCAGCTGCTGGAGTAACTGCCGCTACTATTGGTGGTATTTTATATTCAAAAGGTAAAACTTTATCAAAAGAAATTGATAATTTAGCCAAAAATATCAAGAATAAATACGAAGGTTTATATCAAGACGAAAAATTGGCAGAACTTTTTGATATAGAAAAAGTTATACAACATATCAATGATGCGCTCAAATTACCAAAGAAAAAAGAAAGATTAGCAAAATTACAAGAAATCCAAAAAATTAACGATAGAGGCCTTGCTATAAAGTTAGAACAAGGAGCTGACATCGAAAAACTTCCTCAAAATATCCAAGAAGCTATTGCAAATAAAGACCAAATCACTGCCACAAAATTGTACATCGAATATTGTGATTCTTTATTTACAAAATCAAAAACTGCAGGAGAAACTATCGAAGAAACAATCGAAAATGTATTTGGTAAAAATTCTGGTATCAAACCTCATACATACACAGATGATGTTGATTTAGTTGTAATGAGTGACAATACTGGTGGTGGAGGATTCCAAATTAGAGCAGTTAACAAAGATAACAACATCGCAAGCCCTCTGAACCACAAGGCATTAGAAGGCCTATCATCTGGTTGCACCGCGCCTGGACATAGTTCTGCAAAATTAACAGATGGACTTCCTAAAATCACCTCAGGTAATTACGAAGGAAGAACTTACGTTACAATTACATATGGCGAATCTTATAATGGACCACCTTTTGGATTAACACTATTTGGCAAAAAAGGTTCAACAGAATTTACCAAGGCTCAAAAAGACTTAATGGAGCTAGATGTAACTAATCTCACAAAAGAACAAATAGCTTTATTATCACAAATTCCACGAGATAATCAAAATGCAAACTATGATGCAGCTTTATCTTTACTTCAAACTCTAATTGAAAAAGCTAAATGTGTATTCTAAATAAAAAAATAAATTACAAAAAGAGCGACTATACAGTCGCTCTTTTTTATTAACTTAGATAATAGCTCTATCAAACCTACCAGCTTGCTTTTGTAACACCTGGTAATAAACCTTGGTGAGCCATTTTTCTTAAACAAATTCTGCACAAACCGAAATCTCTATGAAAACCGTGAGGTCTACCACAGATAGAGCATCTGTTGTGTAGTCTTACTGTTGGGTATTTTCCTGCAGCAGCAAGTTTTTGACGTTTAAGTTCTTTGTTAATCATCGCTTTCTTAGCCATGAATTTCTCCTTTGCTGTCCTTAATTAATTACTACTTTTTGAAAGGCATTCCTAAGAGTCTTAACAACTCTCTTGCCTCTTCATCTGTTCCAGCAGTTGTGATAACTGAAACGTTCATACCCTTAACTAAATCTACTTCTTCATAAGTGATTTCAGGGAATAGAGCTTGTTCTTTCAAGCCTAATGTATAGTTTCCTCGACCGTCAAAACTTTTAGCGCTGATACCACGGAAGTCACGAATTCTTGGTAGTACAACACAGATAAGTTTTTGTAAGAAATCATACATTCTTTCGCCACGCAATGTTGCCATTGCTCCAACCGGCATACCTTCTCTCAATTTGTATGAAGCGATTGATTTTTTAGCTTTTGTAACTACTGCTTTTTGACCAGCGATTTTAGTTAATTGAGCTTCAATAGCTTCAGCAATCTTTGAGTTGTGAGAAGCTTCACCAACACCCATGTTAAGAACAATCTTAACTAGTTTTGGTACTTGATGATCATTTGTGTAGCCAAACTTTTCTTTCATAGCTGGAACTACATCTTCTTGATATTTAGTTCTTAAATTTTTTGTTACTGTCATTTTTCTTTTCCTTTACTATTGGTATTAATGTCGTAATTGCTTACACATTAAGCATCTAGCTGTTCACCGCATTTTTTACAAACGCGAACTTTTTTACTATCGATAACTTTCATTTCAACTCTTGTAGCTTTTTCACAAGCTGGGCAAATAATCATAACGTTTGAAGAATCGATTGGAGCTTCAAGTTTGATTAAACCACCTTGGATACCAGCAGCAGGTTGAGGTTTTTGTGCTTTAGTTACCATATTAGCACCTTCAACGATTACTCTGCCTTTTTCAAGGTCAACTTTTTTTACGTTACCGATTTTTCCTTTGTCTTTACCTGCAATAACAACGACTCTGTCACTTGTTTTTACATGTAAGCTTTTTTTATCTTTGTTTGTCATTTTTTTCTCCTGGTTTTATCTTTCATGGACTGACTTAACCCGAAAGCTAAGTCTATTACATGGTCTTGTGTATATTAGATAACTTCTGGTGCAAGAGAAACTATTTTCATATAACCTTTGTCACGTAATTCACGAGCAACAGGTCCGAAAACACGAGTACCTCTTGGGTTGCCATCTTTGTTAATGATAACAGCTGCATTTTCATCAAATCTGATTACTGAACCATCGTTACGTTTGATGTCTGCTTTTGTTCTTACAATAACAGCTTTAACAACTTCACCTTTTTTCACAGCCATATTTGGAGTCGCATCTTTTACAGAAGCAACGATTTCATCGCCAACTGCTGCAAATTTTTTATTTGAGCTTCCCATAACACGGATACATAACAATTGTTTTGCACCTGTGTTATCTGCTACTTCTAGTCTTGTTTCTTGTTGTATCATTTTTCTTTCCTTTTAGTATTTTAATTTACTACTTTCGTTGCCTCTCATTACTCAATGGTAATGTTGCAACCTACTTTATTATGTTTCGCTTAAAAACTATCTAGCTTTTTCTACGATTTCAGCAACTGTCCAACGTTTGCCACCTGAAATAGGTTTTGATTCAACGATTCTTACGATATCGCCTTCACCACAAGCGTTTTGTTCATCGTGTGCTTTGTAGTTTTTATTTGATTCCATAATTTTTTTGTATTTTGGATGTGGATCGTAAGAAGCTACTTTTACAACAACTGTTTTGTCCATTTTGCTAGTTACTACTATTCCTTGTTTTTCTTTTTTAGGCATTTTGTACACCTTTCTCTGTTATTATTGTTTTTGCTTGAG
>JAZSDA010000030.1:0-13056 GCA_045530955.1 Candidatus Gastranaerophilaceae bacterium | reverse complement strand
ATTTATTGTTAATTACGACACTTTATCTGAAGAAGATAAAATTTTGTATGATTCTAAAATGAGAAACGGTTTGTTTATTCATGGTAGATCTGGTATTTACGATGAAATTAATTATTTTGATTGTAATTTAAACAATCAAATTAAACCAACCTTCTGATATAACAAACAAGAACCGTTTGAATTTGAATTTGTTGTAAATCAACCAACAGGAATACATAAAATATTTAACAATTTAGTTATGATTTCTAATAATGTGGAACCAGATTCATTAGAAATTGAAATTGTTGGGGATGTTTATGGTTTTGACAAAGAAGCTATATATAAAAATGAAAATTGTGAAGAACACAATCACAGTTTGCCAAAAACAGAATTTGTTAAAATGATTCCTGCAAAGAATAAATATTATAAAACAAATGTTACCTGAGATCCAATTCTAAATCAATATTTATTAAAAACACATCAAGACGTTTTAAATATAAATGATTATGGAAGACGTATCGGTAATATACAATATAAAGAAGATGTTTGATATGTAACATTACAACCAATTTATCATAAACTTTCAGGAAGTTCTAGATTGCAATCTACTCGCATTAGAGACAAGTTTGCAAGAATTAGAATTAAATATAAAGGTGATAAATTAGTTATAATTCATGCAATTCAAACTTTAGCCAATGTAAGTTATAGTTAATATGGCAGAGGAAGTAAAAAGTTATTTTGGAACCGATGTAGACAATAAATTAGATGCTTTTGGACAAAATACTAAATTGGGCAAAGCTCTTGGAGGAGGTTCTGGAATTAAAGTAGGATTAAACGGTATAGTTGATGCGGGAATAGGTTTACTTAATAATTCTGCCAATAAAGGTTTAGGGTTAACATCTGGACAGGCTGCAACAAAAAACGCAATTAGCAATGTAATCGGCAAATTCGGACCAATGGGTAAAGCTATTCAATTAGGCGCTGCCGCAGTGGATTGACTTGGCTCAAAAACAGGACGAGCTATTACCAATATTGATAAAAATCAAGCTAAATTAGCAGGTATTACTGGTGCACAGAAGGCTGTTAACACGCTCAAATCTATTCCAGGTTTAGGTTTATTTTTACAAGGTAAAAAACTTACGGGCGGTGTTGAACAGGAATATGCGTTAAATAATTACGGAAAAGACGATTATATTACTGGTAATTTGTTATTTGGTTTAAAAGGTGCACAAAAATGAAACAATACTGTGCAAGGTTGGAATACTGCAAAAAATATAATTGGAGAACAAGCTGAATTAGATTTAAACAATTCATCTGGTGAATTGTATGCAATGCAGAACGCAAATCGATTTTCAGGTTTTCGACCTAATTTGATTCTCGGTAAATCAGGAATGAAGTTTCCAGAATTAGATGCAGCACGATTATTTTTAAATCAAAAGACAAAAATTAAATCCGATGTTGAAAAGTTCCAATTAGGTGGAAAAATGAATATAATTCCTGATGGCGCTTTACATAAAAATAAAAATCATTTAGAAGAAATGGATCCTAATTTAGAAGGACAAATTACCACTAAAGGAATTCCGGTTGTTTCTACGGATGAAAATACTGGAGAAGTAACTCAGTATGCAGAAATAGAAAAAGAGGAGTGGACTTTATGTAAAGAAGTTACGGATAAATTAGAAGATTTATATAAACAATATAACGAAAATCCTTCTGATGAGATTGCGATAGAGTGTGGAAAGTTTATTGAGTTTCAATTACTTAAAAACACCGACGATCAAGTTGGATTGAGAAAGGAGGTTGTATAATGGAAATCTATATAGGTAATAAACAATATGAAGTTGAAATTGCTAAATCTGAATTAGAAAAAGAAAAAGGACTTCAAGATGTTGAATCTATGGATGACAATGAAGGAATGTTGTTTGACTATACAGACGACCCTCAAACTGAAATTTCATTTTGAATGAAAGATACAACAATTCCTTTAGATATTGTTTTTATAAATGATAAGTTAGAAGTTGTTGCAGTTGAAAAAGGTAAACCTTTGTCAGAAGAATTAATAACTTGTGTTGCAGATGAAGGTGAGACTATTATATACGTTTTAGAAGTTAATCAAAATTCTGGAATTCAAATTAATGATAAATTGCGTTTTGAAGAAGAACCTGAGTTTGATGAAGATGATGATTCTGATTTAGACGAGATTGAAGTTTCAGACGATGAATTTAAAATGTACATTCTTGGTCCTGATGGAAATCCCGTTCACGAACTAAAAGGTGGGGAAAGAATTTTCAGTCGTAAAGATACAAGGGTTTTAATTAAACTTGCCAAGAAAGCAGCAAAATCTAAATCTGAATTAGACTATAAACGTTTAGGAAAACGAATATTTAAATTTATGTCCATTCAAGATTCCAACGAAAAAGAATATGTAGAATCACCAAAGGGTGAAATAATTGATAAAAAAGAAGAGAATTAATTTGGTTTTATTTATTTTTTATTGTATTTTTGTATTTGAAGAAATAATATGTGAAATACAAAAATGTAATATAAATAAAACAAGATATAATATTAATAATTTTAAACTTTTTATAATATGAAATTAATGAAATATCAACAGGGTGGTCAAGCTCCTATGCCAGCTGAAGCACCTGCTCCAGAACAGGATCCAATTATGATGATTGCCGATATGTTTGCACAAGGTTTGCAAAATCAGGATTGTGGAATGTTAGCACAAGGTGCAGAAATATTCTTACAGATGATTTCTCAGGCTCAAGGTGGTCAAGCACCCGTAGGTGAAGTTCCTGCTGGTGAACCTGTATTCAAGAAGGGTGGAAAGATGGTAAAACGCCAGAAGTGTGCAAAGAAATAATAACACAAATCAGATAAGGGAGATTGAGTTAATACAATCTCCCTTTTTAAGTATTATACTAATGCAATATGGCACAAGTTATAAGAAAATTTCAACCTGGAGGAAAATTAATCAGAGATGGTAAAGAACAAGTGATTACCGAGGATTTGTTAAATGATATTTTAGCGCAAGGTAATGCTGAATTTGATAATGAACAAGATCGTGCAAATGTAGGTCGAATTGTTAGTGCCTTACGATCAGGTAATGTTACCATTGATTCTGCAAACAATACTCTTTCAGGTGTTAATTTTGAATTAAACAATGAACGTCAAAAAAGACGTGCAAATAAAAAAACTACTGGAGCTGGGCAAGCACTTGATGAAGTATTTGGTGCCGGTAAAGTAAACTCTGCTAAAAATGTGGCAGATTGGTTTATTAACCGTTTTGCACATAAAACTCCAGCTCCAACAGAACCAGAAGACACAAGACCGATTGCAGATCATACAGCTAAGTTAAAACTAAGCTATATTACAAATGACGATTCTACAAGAACTTTAGATAAGTCTGCAGCAAATGATCAAATTAAAAGACGTTTGGAAGTAATGTTTGGCAAATCAAATGAAAATTTTAAAGAACATAAAGCGTATAAAGGTTTTGATAATTGGGATGCGCAGTTAGGTTATATCCAACGTTCTGGTATGAATTATGACAATCTTCTTAACGAAATAACATCCGGTAAAATATCACCTGAAACGTTAAGTTTCTTAAATTCTATTGGTATTTTTGATGGAGATTCGGTGGAAGACAACACATCTGCAGAAGAAAGAAAAAGCAATGCTACACTAAAATCAGCAGGATTAGATCCTGAAAAAACTCAGGGGTATGTAACAGTTGATAAAAACGGAAGATTTTTGCTTTCTAATGAATTCAATGAACAGCTTAGAAACGCTGGTATAAACGACGCTTGGTTTAATGATTATTGGTTAAAACAAAATAAAAATGTGGATTTAAATTGGTTACACGGTTATGTAAAAATTGGAAACTATCTTTATAAAGCGGACGATATAAACAATCCAAATTCTGAATTGTATGATTTATTAAATAAAGATAATGGCTTTTTGGCAAATATGCGTGCCAATAATTTCTCTGGTGCAGATAATACAATGAAGTGGTTGTGGGGTCAACCTATGGAATTTGAATCTTATAATCCTACTTCAGAGTACAATGCGTGATTAGCAGAAAGAGCAAATCCTAATTTTAGATATCGTTCAGAAACTGCAAATTATGCACTTGAAAATGAGCAACAAATTCTTTCTTATTTTGATGGTACTGAACGTGATGTTTGGGGGCAACCTACTTTAAAATACGCATTGTTTGATAAAGACGGTAATTTTATTCAAGACATCAATGATATAAACGCTTATACAAGAATTAAAGATGAAAATATAAATCCTGTTGGATTTAGAGGTGTTCACCAATTGATTTCGGATGAAAACTCACCATATTATGGTTATTATGCCGTAACACCTCCAACTCAGAACGGAGAAAATCCATTAACGCTTTATTATAATTCAAAAGATCCGTTAGATGTAATTATGGATATGTCTTTAATGGATAATTACAAACGATTTAAAGGGAAAAATATTCGATTACCAAAAGAATTTGTTAAAGAGTTACAAAGAAATCCTTATTTCTTTGATAATTTGTTTGGTCAAAAACAAGCACAAGAGCGTTTTGTAAAATTATTAGGACAAGGGGTAACATCTGGGTTCGCAGACTTCTTTAATGATGATTTTGAAGCTGGTCCAAGATGATTTAAAAAAATGGGATTTACACCTGAAGCTGCGGATAGATTGACGAATATTTTTGCAGATTGATCAGATCGTAATGGAAAATCAGCATTTGAACGCCAAGACAAACGTTTAGTCGTTCCAATGAATCAAAAAGGAGGTTTAGTTGGAAAATCTGTTGCAAGCGTAGCGCCTAATGCAAAACCAATTAAGGATTACAAAGATCCGACTAAAACCGCAGGTGTACACGATGATTGGAATTTATCAAGTGCCGATAAATTACAAATTGCTTCAATTGCAGGAGATGTTGCATCATTAGTTGCAGCAATTCCGACTGGTGGTAATCCTGTTGCAGCTACTATTGGTGCTGGTTCTACTTTAGCACAATTTGGAGCGGATGTAAAACGTGATGGTTTTGATCTCGGCGATGTTGGAAATTTAGCATTAGGTTTAGGTTTAGATGCGGTATCTTTATTACCTGGTGTTGGAATTGCAGGTAAATTAGCAAAAACAACTAAAACTGTCAAAAATACATACAGAGTATTAAAAACAGCATTACTTGGTGTTGGTGCTGGAAACGCTGTAGCCGGACTTACTAATATTGTTAATGGAAATGCTACATTAGATGATTGAAAAAAATTATCAACAGGGCTATTAGCAATTAAAGGTATTGGTGATGGCCTAAAACGACGTGCAGCAATTAGAAATTTAACGGATGCTCCAGAAGTAAAATCTACGAAAGTTGAGGTAACAAATAAAACATATGACGACGCCTTAAATAGTTTAAAAGGTGATGAGAAAACAAAAGCTGTTAAAAAAATTGTAGATGATGTTGTGGGAGAAAATTCTGACTTAAAAAAATTCAATGGAAATGATGTTTCATGAGTATCAGAAGGAAAAGTTTCAAATTACGACGAGGCGTTTAAAGCATTACGTGAGTCTGGACACATTAAGAATGAGGATATTAATGCAGCATTACCTAAAACAGCTAAATTAAAAACGGCTCCTGAAAAAGGAAAGGTTTGATGAAAAAATCAAAAAAATGCATTGTCAAATAAAGGTAAAAATTTAATGGAGTGGATGTACCCTTCATTAGAAGGTAGAACTTTAAAAGCAGACGTCGATTATTATTATAATTTACCATGATATTATAGACGCGGTTTACGTTATGCAAGACCATTGGAACCAGATGCGTATGATGCGTTATTTGGAATTAAATCAAAGGATGTTGTATTGCCAAAACCTAAGTTAACAGATCCTAAAAAAATGTCATTTCCACCGATTAGATATACTAAAACGTTACCATCAGATATAAAAGATAAAATGTTATCGGATGTAGGTAGAATAATGTCGGCATTACCTATAAGTCCAACATATAGTCATTCTATGCTTCCTGCAGGTTCGATGTCATTTATTAAAGCTCCATATAGAACGTTAGATACTAGTATGAAATTATCTGACGGTTATCAATTCAGACTCTTTAAAAAAGGTGGTGTTATTAAAGGTAAAAAAGGAATCGAATATAAACCAATTATAACAGATAATCTAAAAGACAAAATGCACTCTGATCTTAAATTAGGTTATATTTCAGATCCTAAGACCATAAAAGATCCAATTACAGGTAAAGAAATATCGACTGGTTTAAAGCAACATATTGGACAAATTTTTAGAGGTGATATAGCAGATCCTTCTACCAATGGTACAACTGTTCAAGGTCAATTTATAAAAAAACCTGATTTTGATTTACAAGGTATAACAGATCAAGTACTTAGCGGTATAGAAGCAGGAATTGTTGGAAATTCTATTAAAAAACAAGGAGAACTTGCTAAAAAGGCTGCTAAAGATTCAGTAGAAATCTTAAGTAAACAACAGATTCCTCAAAAGCAAACGCTTCGTTATGATAATAGTGCAATACAACGTCAGGTAAAAGAAGGACGCGATGCTATAATGAGTGTACGAAATACACCAACGACCGATGTTAATACACATAATGCATTTAAATTAGCACAATCAGAACAATTATCAAATTTATCTAAAAATGCTTTATCTGCAGAAAGTGAATATGCATCAAAATTACAAGCACAAAATCAACAAATTGAAGATGAAAACACTGCATTAAGAATTGAAGGTGTAAATAAACAAAAGGAACGTGAGGCAGCATTGGCACAAACATTACGTCAAATTGAGTCTTCTGTAAGTGCACAAAATGCACATTTACTTGGTTCATTAGTAAGTGAAGAACGTGAACGTCGTAATCGCGATGAATTAGAGAGAATTGCTGCAGAAACCAGTCTTTCACAAGCAAAAGAACTTTCTAAATATCAGTCTGCAATTGATGCGTTTGATAATGCGATTACTGCGGATTATGAGAAACATAAATCAAATGCCGATTTTACTAAATCTTATGCTACATTGGATGCTTATAAAAACGCAATGTATGAAAAATACGCAAATCAATTACGTGATTTAAAACAAGTTTATACTATTAGAAGCAATCCTAATATGTGATCTTATATACACGGATCAAATAGAAGTATTTTTTCACAAAATCGTGAGTTTGAACAACTGCCAAATTATTTTAATATTGGTTTTACAGGTTGAACTCCTTCTACAGCAAGTGCTTCACAAGTAACATCGACTAAATCCGGAGGTAATCTTCCAAAACATTATTCTCGAAGTACAGAACAACAAATGAAAATTGATTCTCATAAAGCGTTTTTAGAGAGAATGAAACAAGATAAAGAACATTTATTTAAACTTTTAATGAAATTACTTTCTTAAATGAAAATATTAAAAGCGCAATCTGGTGCTGTTTATACACCTGAAATAAGAGATGTTTATATACCATCCCAGCAGGCAGCAACGTCTGCTGGGAAAACATCTTCCAGTGATACATCTGGTAAAATGGATGATATGACAAAAGAGATTATAGAAACATTAGATGCTAATGGAATGCCCATTGATGTTGAAGCGTTTAGCGGTTATATGCAACAATTATTAAGTAGTGCTCGAAATATGTATTCAACTGGATCTACTTCTAATACTATATCACAATTGATTGCGCTAAAAAATTACGCGAATAAAGTTTCATATAACGCAAAACAAGGTGAAGCAGCAAGAAAGAGAATTACTACAGAAAATACTGGTTCTGATATAGCTTTAACAACAAATGGATATATTTATGCAATGACAGAAGATGGAGAATTAACCGCAATAGATCCAAACACCTATTATAAAAATCAAGATGAATATCAGGCTTTAACAAATAATGAATTATTACGTTTAAGAGAAAATTCACCACAGTTTGCATTTAATACAACTATGTTAGACGATATAAATAATTCTGTTAGTATGAAAGCTGTAATGGAGCAAATAACCGGTATTATTCAAAAGTTTGATAAAACAAAACAATCTGGATACACGGTAAAACAAGGACAACTGATTCAAAATGGTTTAGAAGCATTAATTGAAGGTGGTCCAGATGGTTATTACAAATTTAGTACAGAAATGGATAAAGGTGCATCTGCAGCTGAACGAAATGCTGCCGTTAATTATCTTTATCAAAATTTAACAACTGCCGCCAAAAACACATTGCGTGCACACGCGGCAGCAAATGGTTGAGATCCTAATACAGAACAAGGTTTATTTAAGATGTTATCAAACGCATTACATTTTAATACTGGTAGCACTATTACTGTTGATTATGAAGAAAAAATGACAGAAAATGCTATGGGTGGAGGATCTGGTTCTTCAGGAGAAGATAAGAATAAAGTAAAAAGGTCCTATGTTGAAACGGTTGCATATGGACATATTTCTGATGAACAACAATATGTTTTTGGTCGATCTTCTGATAAACATGGTATTTTAGTTTCTGGACAAGCGTATCCTTGATTAGATTCTAATGATGATCAATTAGAGCAGAATAATATAAAACAATTATTAATAGAATCTCCATTAGGTGTAATGGTTAATAAAGAATCTATTAGTTTTGGTAATCAAGTATTGAATGATTTAGACTTAAATAGAGTTGTTTGGGATGGTTCTTCTAATGTAGTTAGAGCCTGGTTGCCAAAAGACCTTGAAGCTGAAGCAAGTGGTATTATTAAACCTGATTTAGATGCGGCTGAAAAGTATGAACAGTTTGTTAAATGGGTTTCAGATAATCCTGGGGTTACACCTCAACAACAACAAATAAAAATGCACGAATTAGGTTTACGTTTGGAATATGATCCTCAAACCGGTACCTGATTATTCCCAAAAGAAGACATGCATCTATTCTTAACTACATCTGGATATGCTAGTGATCAAGCAATTGACATAGAAGATGAAAGCTGGGTCGATGAGGTTTCAAGAGATGAAGGAAGTCGTTTGATCAAGAGATATGAAACATTAGTTAATTTAGGAACAAATTCTCCAACGAAAAATGAAATTGCTACAGATGATGTTAAATTAGGAACACCGATGCTTAGATGAATTGGAGCAAATGGTGCAAGTTCATTTGTTAAATCATCAATTTATATGCCTGTTTCTGATGCAAAATTATCAACAGTAGCTACAAATAGAGAATATGTACCACGTGATTATTATAACGATATATTAAATCGTTCAAAGTATAAACAACAACAAAAATCTTTAACAACAAATTTCTAATATGGTAAAACAACACGATTGGGTTGCAACATTATTTTTTCAACCAGATAAGAGTTTAGAAGATATTGTAAATTTAGGAATTACACCAGATAATGCTTCTATAAAAGAACGTGATTATTATAAAGAAATTCCTGCCATACAAGAAGCTTTTAAAACCAATGAAGGTAGATTTGATGAAAATAAATTTAATAACTTTTATCAAAGTGCCTTAATGTTATATAATCAAGTTGAAACGGATAAACTTGAAAAAAATATCTTAGATACATTTGAATATGATCCGGTAGATATATTTGCACCAATCGGATCGAAAGAAAGAGACGTTACTGCGCGAATGGTTAGTTACGCTAACCCTTTGCGTCAGTCGCGCGGTGTTTCATCATTGACACAATTAGGGGATCCTACAAAATCATTACGAGAAGTTGGACAAGAAAATAAAGTGTTTAATTACAAAACGCAACAGTTTGAAAATTGAACTCCAAACGATTTAGGTTTATTTTCAAGTATTACTGCACCAAGATTAGTTTTAGCTGCATGAGATGAAGATGGTGAACACGAAGTTGACGGAAGAATTATAAAACATCGTAAAGGTGATTTAAAATTTAATGAAGAAGGCGATACATATTATGAAACTTTGGGAGATCGTTCAATGGATGGAAAGGAATTGTTACATACATCAGACATTTTAACTGTTGATGGTAGTACTTGAAATAAATATGATTTCTTTGATTCTGACGGTCTAGATAAAAGTGTTGGCGGAGTTATTGCTAAAACAGCATTTACTGTAGCACCTATGCTTATACCTGGAATTGGTTCTTGGTACGGAGGTATTACTGCTGCTATAGAATTAGGTAAATTTTTGCCAATTTTATGGAAATCTGTTGCAGGTATTTTAGGTGGCGATACATCTAATATGTCATCAGTAAAAGCCGGAGAAGCAATGCGATCTTATTTATCTCGATTTGAAGGTAGTACTTCTGATTACGGCAAAACAAAATTATTTGGCATTGAATCTATTGGAAACATTATTACAAGTAGTTCTACGCAATTAATGCAACAGAAAATGATTGGAAAGTTACCATTAAGGTTTACCGATAAAGATAATATTTCACAAAATGCTATTAAATGAGGCAGGGCATTGTCATTGTCTTATATGGCAGGAACATCTTCAACAGATACATTTTCAATCTTTAAAGAAGCTGGTGCATCTGATAGAATGGCTGGAATTGGTACTTTGGCGTCAATGGGCGCTATGGGATTATTAATGAATAATGACTATTTCAGAGATTTTTGATATGAAGGTACAGCGTTGTCTAGAAGACCAATAAAAGATGCAATTAAGGCTGCTTTACCAGAAGTCCAAGACGTTTTCAAGAAGGGTACAAAAGACATTACTAAAAAAGAAGCTGCAAATTGATTTTTAAAGACACAAGATGCTATTTATAAAAAATTATCCAAAATTTCTAAAAATTCATTGATCGCAGGTTTCCAAAATGAAGCTTTAGAAGAAACAATGGAAGAAGCTGTTGTAGATGTAATTAAAGGTGTCGCAGACGGTTTAAATTATTTAGGTGTTATTGATAAAGACGCTACATATGATTTTGGCTTCTCTTTTGAGGAAATGGCTGCGCGTTATGCTACAGCATTTGTTGGAGGTGGTATTGGTGGAGTTGTTTTTGATCTTCATAACAAATGGGATAATCACATCGACAAAAACTCAAAAGATCTTATTGAAAAAACAGGGTTTGATGAAATGATTTATCTTATTCGAAACGGCAAAGCAGATCAATTGCGAAAAGAACTTGCTCGTTGGCACGATAAAGGTAAATTAGGAAGTAAAAGTCTTTCTGGTTCTAAATATGAGATTGTAAAAGAGGATGATAAATCATATTTTGTTTATAAAGAAGCTGAAAATAAAGATTCTCAAAATGATATAATTTATAAACAAATTTTGGATGTAATTGACAAAGTTGAGACTGTATTGGATGAAGAGCGTTTAAAAGTATCTGATTTACAATTACAGATGCTACGTAGTATTGAACCTGAAAAAACTAAAAATCTTGATGACGATGAATTGCGTATTGTTTATAAGACAAATCTTCTAAACAAACTGGAAAAAGAATTGTATGAAACTAAAATAACAAGTAGAATTTTTTCAGATTGAAATAAATTATCAGAAGATATTTTATCAACAAGAATGAAAATGGAAAATATGTTATCGTTGGGTGAAACAGATGTTAAAACAGATGAAGCGATAACAGAACATATAAAGAAAATAAAATCTTCTGAAAATTATAAATTACTTGAAGAACAACTTGAAAAATTACGTGAAAAACGTGATGAAATTAGAGCAGGAAAGAAAAACGATTATTACGTTGGACAAATTTTATTTGCATTTAATCCGGAATTAAATAAAACGTTTGGAACCAGTTTAGGAAAGCATGCATTTACTTTGTTAAATTACAATAAAAAATATGAGGATTTAACTGAAGCTGAACGTGAAATCATTGATGCTGAGTATAATACTTATACCACTACTACTGAAAAGGAACTTGTATATCGTAATTATGAAACATATTGGCAATTAAATAATAATTTACATAAAGACATTAAATCTGCATCTATAGACGCTGTTTCTCGCAATACATTGTTTGAAGGATATGATTTATATGAAATTAACACTGAATTAAATCGTTTATATGCAGAAAAAGAAAAATTACAACAAGAATTTACTTTGGAGACTGATGAAAATGTTTTAGAAACAATAAATGCCAAGCAAAAAGAAATTAACGAAAAAATCGAAGAACTTCGTGCAACAAAACCTGTATTGTGAATGAGAGAACGTTCAAAAACTTATGATGCGTTGTTACATACAGATGAAAATGTTGATTTAAATGAACGTTTAATATATTTTTCTGATTATGTTTCGTATTTAGGTTCAAATAAAATTAGTAAGGATCCAAACGACCCAATATTACAAATAACTTTATCTGCGTATGCTGATGAATTAGAATCTCTTTTAACAAACGATTTTGTAAACGATGTTACTGAAATAAATCCGGATTTTGAATTGTATCTTGGTGAATTAAAAAAATTAATATCGGCTTTACGTACAAATAATATAAATGATATAATTTCAATTTTAAATACTACTGATGGTATATACGAATTTATTCAAGAAATAAATCCAAGAGCATTTTCATTAATGTCTGGATATTTTTATACAGAAGATGGTTCTTCTGGTGTTGATGTTAAGAAAATGTTACAATCGTATCAAGAGTTAAATGATTCTGCCGCATATAACGTTATAGATAAATTTGCAAAACTTTTTATTCCGGAATCGATTGATGTTGTTCAAATGTTTATATCGGAAATAACTAAATTTGGTTCAGTTGAGAATTTAGAAGATTATACGTTACAAAACGAAAATGCAGTTAATGATCTTAAAAAATTACAAAGTGCGATATCAATTCTACTTGGAATAATTGATGCAAATAATGAAAATAATCAAACAGGATATGTCAATATTTTCCGTTCAGAAATAGGATCTGAATTATTTGAAACTCTTACTGAAGAAGAACAAAATGCGTTAATACAAGAAATTGGATTATTTAAAAAACGTTTAGATTCATTATTACAAACAATTGAATTTAACAACTCTCAAAAAATGGTAGAACAAAAGAAAATTTCGATTCATATGAAACAGAAATTTGCAAATTTATTATTAAATAATGAACATTCTACCATAAAAAGTCAATTTACAAAAACTTTTGATGTTGATTTAGATGAATTGAT
>JAZSDA010000007.1:0-19404 GCA_045530955.1 Candidatus Gastranaerophilaceae bacterium | reverse complement strand
TGCAATGTTACTAAGTGGTATCGGTAACAAAACAGGTTATAACTTCGAATTTAAAGAGGGTAAACTCATTTTACAACCATCAATGTTAATGAGTTACACTTTTGTTAATACATTCGATTACACAAACGCAGCAGGCGTAAGAATTGATAACAAACCACTTCACGCATTACAACTTGCACCTGGGGTTAAAGTCATTGGTAACCTAAAAGGTGGCTGGCAACCTTATGCAAGTGTTCAAATGGTATGGAACTTAATGGGTGAATCAAACGCAACAGCAAACGGCGTTAAATTACCTGAAATGTCAATCAAACCATATGTACAATATGGTGTAGGTGTTCAAAAACGTATCAAAGACCACTTCACCGCATACGGTCAAGCAATGGTACAAAACGGCGGACGTAATGGTGTATCTTTAACCGCAGGTTTTAGATGGGCATTAGGACACGACAATTGCAAGTATGAAAAAACACAACGTCATCCTGAGGTGAAAACCGAAGGATCTCTAACAAGTAAAGAGATTCTTCGCTCTGCTCAGAATGACGGGGGTAAATATATTGATAATAAAACAAGTTCTTTGGATGTTGGTGGCGTGATGCCCCGTGCGGCCGAGCACAAGAAAATCTTAAAACAAATGACACCTGAACAAAAAATGGCACACGGTGGTAAATATTACAACACCTCAAGAACAGCCAAAACAGGAAGTTTAAGACAATACTAATGTTTAAAAGGCTCTGATTATATCAGAGCCTTTTTGTTTTAATATCTTTCTAAGTATTTATCTAATTCCCATTGAGAAACGTATGTTCTAAATGAATCCCATTCTTTTTTCTTAGATGTCATAAATTCTTTGAAAATATGTTCTCCAAGTGCAGCTTGGGTAACCAAAGATTTATCCATGCATTCCAAAGCTTCTGCTAAGCTACCAGGAAGAGCATCAATTCTTTGTTTTTTACGTTCTTTTGACGTTAGTTTGTAAATGTTGCTTTCAACTGGTGCAGGTGGATCTATTTTGTTTCTAATACCGTCTAAGCACGCTTCTAAAATTGCCGCAAATGCCAAGTATGGGTTGCAAGCTGGATCAGGTGAACGTAACTCAACTCTTGTTGAAACTCCACGTTTTGCAGGAACTCTTAATAAAGCACTTCTATTTGCAAGTGACCAAGCCAAATAAACTGGAGCTTCATACCCTGGTACCAAACGTTTGTAGCTGTTTACTGTTGGGTTTGTAACTGCAGTAATGCTTCTAACGTGTTTTAACATACCGCCAATAGCGTATTTAGCTTCATCTGATAATTCGTATTCTCCTTTTTTATCATAAAAAGCATTTTTACCACCTTTGAATAGTGAAATATTACAGTGCATACCAGAACCTTGGATTCCATAAATAGGTTTTGGCATAAATGTTGCGTGTAGATTGTGTTTTGCAGCAACTGCTTTTACTACAATTCTAAATGTAGCAACATTATCCGCTGCGGTTAAGATATCAGCATATCTGAAGTCAATTTCGTGTTGACCAACAGCACCCTCATGATGTGATGCTTCAATGTCAAAGCCCATTTCTTGAAGAGTTAAAACAATGTCAGATCTAACATCTTCACCTAAATCTTCAGGTCCAACATCATAATAACCTGCATTATCAGAGGTTTTTGTTGTAACTTTACCATCTTTGTCTTTTGCAAATAAGAAAAATTCAGCTTCAGGACCAATATTCATAGAAAATCCCATTTTTTCAGCCGCTTGCATTAGACGTTTTAAGTTACATCTTGGACAACCTTCAAATGGTGTGCCGTCAGCATTATAAATGTCGCAAATCAATCTTGCAGAGTTTACACCATCAGTTTCTCTCCAAGGTAATATTTGGAAAGTGTTAATATCAGGATGGAAGAACATATCTGATGTTTCAATACTTCTGAAACCTTTGATAGATGAACCATCAAGCATAATTTCGTTATCTAAAGCCTTATCAATGTGTTCTGATGGAATTGTTAAATTCTTAACTTGACCATTGATATCAACGAATTGCAATTTTATAAATTTAATGTTGTATTCTTTGATTAACTCTTTTACTTCTTCTCTAGTAAAGTTCTTGGCATCAAGCCTTGTGTATTTGAACTCTGTCATACAAACCTCTCTTAATATCTTTACTTCTCTAGTTTATAGATTTTTTCGCAAAACGTCAAGTGTTTTCTTATAATTTCAATAAAAAAGACCCGACATTTTGTCAGGTCTTTTGTGTTATCTTTGTTCGATGATTTTGTTGTTATCGTCAACTATGATTACTGTCGGTTTAAATCCCTCTAGTTCTTTCTCTTCAAACAGTCCGTAAGTTACGATAATAACCTTATCACCTGGTTGAACTTTTCTTGCAGCGGCTCCATTTAAGCAGATTTTACCGGAGTTTGGTTCGCCTTTGATTACGTAAGTTTGAAATCTTTCACCGTTATTTACGTCTAGTATTTCAACTTTTTGCCATTCTCTGATATTTGCAGCTTTAAGCAAAGTTTCATCTATAGTGATTGAGCCAACGTAGTTAAGATTTGCATCCGTAACTGTTGCTCTGTGTATTTTTGAATATAAAAATTCTAATTGCATTGTCTTTCCTCTTTATTTAACGCTTTTACAGCTTCAATAACATTTTTAACAGCTTCTTCAGGTTTGATAGCTTCTTTTTCTCCTGTTTGGCGTGTTACGAATTCAACATTACCTTCAGTAATTGTTTTACCTACTGTAATTCTATATGGGAAGCCGATTAAGTCAGCGTCTTTGAATTTAACACCAGGTCTTTCATCTCTGTCATCAATTACAGCTTCAACCCCGTTAGCTAAAAGTTCTTCATACATTTTGTTAGCAACGCTCATTTGAAGTTCATCTTTAACACTAACTGGAACAATTACAACGTGATATGGAGCAATAGCTAAAGGCCATTTTATACCCCATTCGTCGTGGTGTGCTTCAACTGTAGCTGCGGCAGTTCTTGTAACACCGATACCATAACAACCCATAATGTATGGTTTTGTTTTTCCGTCTGAATCTAGGTAAACTGCGTTCATTGGTTGAGAATATTTTGTTCCTAATTGGAAGATATTACCAACTTCAATACCTCTTGTAACTTTTAGTGGCTGACCACATTGAGGGCAAAGTTCACCAGCTTCAACAAGTCTGATATCAGCAATAATTTCAGGTAGGTCTAAATCTGTACCGAAATTAGCACCAACTCTGTGAGCATCGTTTTTGTTAACGCCAACAACAAAGTTTTTAAGTTCTTTAACTGTTTCATCAGCAACAACTGTAACTTTGAATTCGCCATATTTTGCAATAGGTTTTTTATTTTCATCCACTGGCCCAATAAATCCTGGGATAGCATTGAAACCATTTTCAGCCATCATTTCTTCAATTTCACCTGATGTTGCGATTCTGATTTCGTTACCGCCTACTGCGTTTAGTAATTTAGTTTCTTCAACTGCTTTATCACCTCTGATAAGTGCTAAAACAGGTTTTTTATCAACAATATAAACTAAAGTTTTCAAAATAACTGAAGCAGGTACATTTAAGAATGCACATAATTCTTCAATTGAATGAGTTGCAGGAGTGTCAACAACTTTTGATTCAGCAAAGCCCCCGTCAACTACTGCTTGAGGTAGTTTTGAAACTGCGTGGTTTGAGTTCGCAGCATAATCGCAACCGTCACAATAGAATACGTCATTTTCACCAGCGTCTGTGTCTGTGATTACCATAAATTCGTGAGAAACGCTTCCGCCGATAGCACCTGAATCTGATTGAACAGCTTTTGTATCAAGTCCGCAACGTTTGAAAATATTTGTATATGCTTGCCACATATTTTGATATTCTTTTTCCAAATCTTCTTGGCTTGTAGCAAATGAATAAGCATCTTTCATGATGAACTCACGACCTCTTAATAAACCAAATCTAGGACGTCTTTCATCTCTGAATTTAGATTGAATTTGGTACAAGTTTGTTGGCAATTGTTTGTAAGATTTTAAAACATCACGTGCAATTGCAGTTATAATTTCTTCGTGAGTTGGTCCAAGGCACATTTCTCTGCCGTGGCGGTCTTTCAATCTCATCAATTCACCACCGTAAGCTCCCCATCTGCCTGATTCTTCCCAAAGTTCTTTTGGTTGAACAAATGGCATTAATAATTCTTGAGCACCAGCTTTATCCATTTCATCTCTAATAATATATTCAACTTTTTTTAATACTCTCCACATTAGAGGTAAAAAGTTATAAACACCTGAAGTTAGTTTTCTGATGTAACCAGCTCTTGCAAGCATTTTGTGTGAAATTACTTCTGCATCAGAAGGGAACTCTCTTAGGGTTTGTACAAATAACCTTGACATTTTCATAATTAAATATCCTCATCTATTTTTTTTGATGATTATATTTTAACACAAACAAAATTATTTAAGTTTACTTAATTCATTTTTAGCTGCTTGAACTGATAAAGAGAGTGTTTGATAGTTTCTTATTGCTCTTTCTAAATATGAAATTCCTTTTTCCATATTGCCAGCCCCACGGTATGCCAAAGATGCTAGATAGTCTAAATCTCCAGTTTCTTCGCATTGTGATAGGGCACTTTTTATAACTTCAACTGCAGCTTTGTAATTGTTTTCTTTCATTAAAAGTTTTGTTAAGATTTTGTAGGCTTCAACATCAAGTGGGTTCATTTCAATTGTTTTATCTAAATTGTCGATAGCTTTAGATGTATCCCCTTCATCGTTGTAAATTGCGGCAAGGTTAAAGTATGCCCAGCTATAATTTGGCGAAATTTCAATAACTTTGTAAAATTTTTCTTTAGCAGAATCTTTATCCCCAAGGATTTTGAAGATGTTGCCCAAATAAAAATGTGCGTATAAATCTTCGTCATTAAGATCAATTGTTCTCTGAAAGTTTTCAATAGCCTGAATGTAATCTTTTTGTTTGAAATATACTAAGCCTAAATTAAAATAAGTGTTTGAATCTTCAGGGTCTTCTTCAATAATTTTTTTGAAACATTCAACTGCTTCGTTGTACTCTCTTAATTCGGTGTGAACAAGTCCCATATTGTAGATGGCATCAGAATAATCAGGTTCAAGTTCGATTGCTTTTTGATACGATTCTTTTGCCTTTTTAAAGTTTTTCATTTTTTCGTAAACTATGCCAAGGTTATAAAAAATACCTTCATCGTAGCTAAAATTCCAAGATAAATAAGTCAAATGTTGTAAGGCTTCTTCGTTAAATCCACAATCCATAAGCAAGACAGCTAATTCGCGTCTTGCTTGGAAGTTGTTTGAATCTTCTTTGAGAAGTCTTTGTAATTCTTCTATTTTATCTAGTTTTGACATAATTTCTCTTAAATTACAGGAACATCAATCGGGTCAACAAGGATAACGTGTAAAATTTCGTCTTTGTTGATTTGTACGTGTTTACCTTTTTTAATCATATCAGCAATTGAGCCGTACACAAAATAACCAGCAGTTCCAAATGCACCACCAAATGCACTTACAGGGACTAAAACGTATTTCCAACCTGAATCTGTTACATCTTCAGCCCAAGAAATTGCATTTTTTGTAATTTGTCCTGATTTTGAACAAGTTTGTTTCCACGCATCAGCATAACCTCTAGTAGTTGTAATTCCTCCATCAAAAGTCATGTCTGTACGACCTACAACGTTTAGTGTTAATGGTAATTGTCTGCCGTTAGGAGTTACAACGTGGTCAAAGTTTAAGTATAAAACTGCACCTTTTGAAAATCTTTTTGGCTCTAATACCCCTTGAATATCCCCTCTGATAATTGAGCCTGATGGTAAAATAACATCATCATCTGCTGTTTGATCAGTTAGTAAAATTGCAGAAAAGCCGTTTCCTGATTTGTTAACAGATGTGTTTAAAGAATTAAGCATTTTTAATTCAAGTTTTGTTCCTGCCGGAATTCTTTTTGTTTTTGCTTTTGCGTTAAATGGGGCAGCTAATGATACTTGTGCCATTATAAATACTGCTAATATTGCTCCTAAGATTTTTTTCATGATTATATCCCTCTTTCTTTGGTTGTATATTATCATATTTTTTTGATTTTGTTAATAGCTTTACAAAAAGAAAGGAGCCGTTAATCGGCTCGTTTGAATTAAGAATAGCTGGAAGTATGAAAAAGATTAATTATATTAAACAGAAATTTTATGCTTTTGAATATTCCTCAACTGTGCGGTTTTCTATTAGTCGGTTTTACTAATCCTTTGTGAAGTTTTATATAAGGTTTGAAAAATAAGTTTTATTATTGTAAAATTGTCGTATAAGATTAGAGGTATGTAGGCGGTTTGTCCGCATAATAAAGGATTAAGGTGAAAATATGGAAATTTTAAATAAAGCTGATATTGGTGTATTCGGTGGTTCAGGTTTTTACAGCTTCTTAGAAGATATTGAAGAAGTAAAAGTTGATACTCCATACGGTACAACAAGTGATAGCGTTTTTATCGGTAAAATCGGTAATTATAGAGTAGCGTTTATGCCAAGACATGGTAGAGATCACTCAATTCCTCCACATTTGGTAAACTTCAGAGCTAACGTTTGGGCTATGAAACATTTGGGTTGTAAAAGAGTTATTTCACCTTGTGCTGCTGGCTCATTACAAAAAGAAGTTGAACCAGGACATTTTGTTATTTGTGATCAGTTTGTTGATTGGACTGATGGTAGAAAAAATACTTTCTATGAAGGACCTGTTGTTCAACACCCATCACCAGCTGATCCATATTGCCCAGAATTAAGAGAATTAGCTATTAAAACTGGTAAAGAATTAGGTATTAAAATTCACGAAACTGGTACTGTTGTTGTAATTAACGGCCCAAGATTTTCAACAAAAGCTGAGTCTGCTTTCTTTACTAGACAAGGTTGGCAAGTTATCAATATGACAGCTTTCCCTGAAGCATATTTAGTAAAAGAAATGAATATGTGTCCGCTTAATATTTCGCTAATCACTGACTATGATGCAGGTTTAGTTGGTGATGTTCCTCCAGTTTCTCACGAAGCTGTTATGGAAGTGTTTAATAATAATGTGGCTAATTTAAAATCTTTATTATTTACTATGATAGAAAATATTCCAGCTGAACAAGAGCATTGCGAATGTTATAAGGCTGTTAATTGCGATTTATAATAAGGTGCTTTATGGCTAAATTTATTATATTTTTAGATAGATTGATATATTTGTATTTATGTTTTGTTATGTGTGCATGTTTAATGTCTTGGATACCAAACATAAATCCTGATTATCCGCTATTCCATGCAATATTTACCGCTGCAGGGTTTTATTTGATACCACCAGTTTTTGGATTGGGTATTGCTCCGGCATTGGTGATGTGCGTTTGTGCTCTTGTTTCTTATGGTTTGGGTAAAATTTATCAGAAATTTTTTGCCAAAAAAGATTCTAAAATCGTTGTGGTTACTCCTGATGAGCTTATCCAAAAACTAAAAGAACAAGAACAAGAATTTATCAAAAAAGAACAAGAGGAAAATAACGATGATAGCGTATAAAATAATTGAAGCAATTGCGAATTGTTTTTATGTATTCTTACTTATGATTTTTGTAAGATGTTTATTAACTTGGATTCCTGGTGTGAATTATAACAATCCTATAATCAAAGGGTTATGCTCTGCGGTTGATTTATATTTGGATTTGTTCAGAAAAATTATTCCACCTGTTGGGATGTTTGACTTATCCCCAATTGTAGCTTCTTTTGTTTTAGTTTTTATAAGAACAGGTATTTTGTATGCCGCAGTTTATATTATGGCAGCAATGGGAATGTTAGGAAATTAGATTATGAAAATAGTTATTTTTGGTGCGACAGAAATTGGATGTCTTTTAGCAACAGAATTTTTTGAAGACCATGATATTACTGTGATTGATAAAGAAGAGAATAGAACTGAGGAGTTTGATAAACTTGATATCAGTTTTGTTCACGGGAATGCAACTGATGTGAAAGTTCTAAAGTCTGCGGATATTGTTAATGCGGATGTGTTTATTGCTTGTACAGCAATGGATGAAGCTAATATTGTTGCGTGTTTGACAGTTAAAAAACTTAGCGGAATTAGAACAATTTGTTTTGTATCTAAAGAAGAGTATCAAAACGCAATGACCGTTGATAATAATACTGATTATTTGGGTGATTTCTTTATTGATTATATTATTTGGCCTGAAGCTCTTTTAACACAGGAACTTTTCCGCATTGTAACGGTTGCTCATGCTCTTGATGTTGAAAACTTTGCAGATGGTAGGGCCCGCTTGTTAGAATATAAAGTTAAACCAAATTCTTCAATTGTTGGTAAGATGGTTAAAGATTGCGGATTTACCAAAGATACAATTATTGTTGGGATAAAGCGTGATAGTTTATTATTTATTCCAAATGGTTTGACTGAAATTAATGCGGATGACAAGTTAATTTTTATGGGAACTTCTCATTCTTTAGATATTTTGGCAGGTACTTTCTTCCACGAAAACGAACAGGTTAAGTCTGTTGCGATTATTGGTGGCGGTAACGTAGGTTATATGCTTGCGAAAAATCTTGAAGATATGAAGATTAAGACAAAAATTATTGAAAAAAATTACGATAGATGTGAGTATCTTGCTCAAGAACTTGGTAAAACTTTAGTAATCAATGGTGATGGTACTAATCTAAAACTTCTTGATGAAGAAGAGATTGGAACTTGTGATGTTGCTATCGCGGTCACAAATAACGATGAAAGAAACTTGTTATGTTCTCTTCTTGTGAAGCAATTAGGGGTGAAAAGAGTTATTTCAAGAGTTTCTAAAATTTTAAATATTCCTTTGTTTGAAAAAGTTGGTATTGATGTTGCGGTTTCACCAAAAACTTCAGCTATAAATGAAGTGAAAAATGATATAGATGAAACTAATGTTGACATTTTGGCAACTGTTGAACAAGGGGAAGCTGAAGTGTTGGAAATTCTTGTTCATGATGAGCTTAATGATAAGCGAATTATGGATTTGAGATTCCCAGCACCTGCTATTGTTGGTGTAATTCAACGCCGTACAAATGTTATTATTCCAAAAGGGGATACTAAATTAAAAACTCACGATGTGTTGATTATTTTCACAAAAGCTGAAAATGCAAGTAAAGTAAAAGAGTATTTAAGGTTGTATAGATGCGATTAAATTATATTATAAGTGCATTAAGTATTATTCTTAAGGATATTGGTTGGGTTTCGTTCTTACCAATATTTGTTGCGTTGTATTATAAAGATTATCAGTCTTTTTTACCTTTTATTGTTGCAGGTCTTTTTTCTCTACTTTTAGGTTTTGTTTTAAGCCGTATAGGAAACAGATGCTCAAATTTTGATTCATTAAACGATATTAAACGCTCAGAAGCTTTGATGATTGTTTCTTTAGCTTGGATTACATTTGGGGTAATTGCTGCAATCCCTTATTTGTTTTATGGGTTTTCGCCTATAAATGCTTTATTTGAAGGAACATCTGGTATTACAGCAACAGGTGCTACTGTTTTTACTAGATATGATTATCCGCATGCGTTACTATTTTGGCGTTCATTTACTCAATGGTTAGGTGGTATGGGAATTATCGTTCTGTTTGTTGCGATTTTACCTCAATTTGCTGTTGCGGGTCGTCAAATGTTTTTTGCAGAGGCTCCAGTTTCTACAGATGATAAATTTACTCCTAGAATTAAAAATACAGCTTCTGCTCTTTGGATAGTTTATGCGGGGCTTACTGTTGCTTGCTGTGTAGCGTTGTGGCTTGCAGGTATGAGTCCGTTTGATGCTGTTTGTAATGCTTTTTCAACACTTTCTGCTGGTGGTTTTTCACCTCATGAACATAGTATTGCAGGTTACGGATCTAACTTGATTAACTGGATTATTATTGTGTTTATGTTTATATCAGGCACAAGTTTTGTGCTTCAATCAAGAGTTCTCACTCGTCGTAAGCTGTCATTATTCTGGAAAAGTGAAGAGTTTAAGGTTTATACAACAACTATTTTTCTTTTAGCTTTAGTTGTTGGATTGATACTTTTTGTTCAGCAAAATTATTCAGTATTTCATGCAATTACAGCGTCAATTTATCAGGTATTATCGTTGGCAACTTCAACAGGTAGTGCAAGTGAAGATTTTCAACTGTGGTGTTTTGACGCAAAAATCTTATTGTTTATGACGATGTTTGTTTCATCTTGCTCAGGTTCAGCAGGTGGTGGTATAAAAATTACTCGTTGGATTTTGATTTTTAAATATGTTAAAAACGAATTGTATAAAATTCTACACCCAAAAGCTGTTTTGACTATCAAAATTGATAATAGAGTGGTTGCTCCTGATGTAATCAGACAAACTATTTTCTTTGTTTTAGCTTTCTTTGGTTTATGGGCAATTACAGTACTTGCGTTAACTATTATTGAACAGAATTTTGTATTAGGTTTAACTGCATCCATTTCTGCTATCGGGGATATTGGTCCCGGTATTGGTGATGTTGTAGGTCCTATGGGTAGTTATGCAACATTAAAACCGCTATCAAAAATTATTATGATTTTTGATATGTATATCGGTCGTCTTGAAATTATTCCATTTTTAGTATTGTTCCATAAAGATTTTTGGGCAATTAAGAAATAGAAGGCTTGTGGATAATTGCAACGTTTTCGATGTGGTATGTATGGCAAAACATATCAAATGGTTGAATAGATTCAACTATACAACCTTTCTCTGATAAGTATTTTAAATCACGGGCAAGTGTTGCAGGGTTACAGCTTACGTAAATAATATCTTTTTTAGATAGTCTGAATGCTTCATCTAAAGATTCTTGGGTACAACCTTTTCTTGGCGGGTCAAGAATTATGGCATCAAATTTACGTTTTTCACTTGCAAAGAATTTTCCTGCGTCCATATTGTGGATTTCAACGTTTTTGATGTTATTTTCTTTAACAACTTCTCTTGCCATTTCGCAAGATTCTTTATTTTCTTCAACACTGACAACTTTTTTGCATACATCAGATACGCAAATCCCAAATGTTGTAATCCCTGCGTAAGCATCCAATACTAATGGTTCATTATAGTTGTTTTTGATGTATTCTTTTACATATTTGAAGATGTTTTCAGCACTTTTTGGGTTGATTTGGAAGAATGTATTTGCTCCGATTTTAAAAGTTTTGTCAATTAGTTGTTCTTTTACAAAATCTTCACCAATGATACATTCTGATTTTTGACCCAAAATTACGTTAGTCTTTTTAGAGTTATAGTTTATACTTACGCCTGAAACTTCTTCAAATTCGTCATAGATTGCTTTTGCAAAGTCTTTAAGTCTGTCAAATGATTTTGTAGCATTTACAACAAGTACTACCAAGTTTTTATTTGTTAATGCAGAGTTTCTGATAACAACGTGTCTTAAATCTCCTGAATGTTTTTTCTCATTAAATCCTTGAATCCCAAAATCAAATGCCTTTTCTCTTATAAATTCGATTATTCTGTCGCAAATTTCTGGTTGAATTGGACAATATTTAATATTCACTATTTCGTGAGATTTTGGTTTGTAGTATCCTGCCAAAATCCTGCCTGAATTTTTTGTTTGAGAAATTGGATATTGAATTTTTCTTCTGTAATTTTTAATTTCAGGGCTTGCAATTGTTGGTAATATCGGGGTATCAAGTCCTGAAATTGTTCGGATTGTTTCCTCTGTAATTTGATGTTTGATTTTTAATTGCTGTTCATAGTCAATAAATTGAAGCTGACATGCACCGCAAACCTTTTGCATAGGGCAAAATGGTTTTACTCTATGTGGGGATGGCTCAATTATTTCTACTAATTGTCCGTTTGCAAAGTTTTTATTTACTTTAGTAATTTTAATTTTTGCTTTGTCTTGTGGGCAAGTGTTTTCGATAAAAACTACAAAGCCGTCAACTTTTGCAATACCTGCACCAAGGTTTGTAATTTTTTCTATTTCAACTATGTATTCTTCATTAATTTTCATAGGTTTATTATATCTTAAATATTCTTTATAATTTAACATATTATTAAAAATATGTTACTATATTATTAAGCATGATAATAGGGAGAGTGTGTATGAAAAAACTTTTAATATCATTGGTTATGCTTGTACCGTTATTAACAGGTTGTGCAAACGTAGATTCAATGTTGACAATAAATGATGATAAATCTGCTTCTATTGTTACATCTTTAACTTATAGAGGTAATTTATCAAGCAAGACTGATATTATTGCTATGAAAATATCTGATAGTTACAAGAGATTTCTTGATTCTGGCTATAAAATCGAAACAATGAACAGTGATAAATTATCAACTATTACTGCATCTAAGGATGTTAAAGATTTAAGCAGAATGGATTTAGATTTGACTTCTCTTGGATTGGTTTCTAATCTACCAAGCAAAAAATTTGTAGAGGTCAAGAAAAGTTTCTTGTTATCTTCATTTAATATTGATGCTACATTTGACGAATCTAAATATGCTGTACAGTTTGGTGATACCGTATTTGGTTCAGGTTTTGATTTTTCTAAATTAGATAAATATGTTCCAAATGCGGATGTTGTTGATCAAAAAGATATTGAATCAGGTGATTTTAATGCTGAGTTCGTAGATAATATGGATGAGGATACAAAACGTTCTATTATCGATTTCTTCAATGAAGAAGAAGCTCAATCTGAAGAAGTTGTTCCTCAGGGGCAATTTACAAATTCATTTAGTATTAAAGTTCCGTCTATTGCGTCTTATAACAACGCTGATTCTATTACAGGCAACATTTATACTTGGAATATTAAAAAAGATGAGCCAACAGAAATTAAATTGCAATATGTTCAATACAGTGGTTTTGCAATTGCATTTGTTATTTTGTTAGGTATATTACTTTTGGTTGTGTTAGCCGGTAAAATACTAAAACACGATTCACAGAAAAGAATAGATAATAATGATAATATTGTATAAATAAAAAAGACTCCTTAAAGGAGTCTTTTTTTATTGCTTAGCAGGAGTTTGTTGTTCACAACGTTTTGCTCCTGTCCAACTTAATCTTTTTCCTGCTTGGCATTTTCTATATTCCATATTCTTGTTTTTTATTGCCCAAGCCGTGCAAGCTAAACCGTTATTAGATGGTGCTTCAGGTCTTTCTCTAAGGCAGTTGTCTTCAAATGATAAGTCATCGCCATAAAATCCCATTGGAAGAATGTCGTTTCCTGATAAGTAAAATCCAAATACGTCAACACCTAAAGTGTTTGGGATTGATTGACCGTTTATATCCACATAAATAATTGCACATAATGGTCTTTCTAATGGGTCTAAAGATGGAATTACACCATCGCAATATTTTGAATTTGTTTTCAAAGATACTGATCCGCCCTCTAGTAGTATAAAGTTTGTTGTTGAAAATTCAGGCTCAGCATCAGTGTATATAATTTTGTCGTTATAATAATCAGAACTTAGGTCTGTTTTTTTCTTTTTCAAGATATAATCATCACTATCTCTTTTTAAATCGTGAGGTTTCATGTCTTCTTCTAAGATTTTTGTCGGAACACTATTAAGGGTTCTATATTCTGTTGTAGCAAAACATCCTTGTAAGTTTCTTCCGCAAAATGACATTACTGAAGTCTTTTTTGCAAGTTCTTTTACGATTGCTTCAGATTTATTAGAACTTTTTCTTACGCTTTCCCAATCTTGTGGGTACAATCCGTCATTATCTTCTGCAACTTTCTTGAAAGCCTCTTGTAATGTTGCTTGTGCTTTTTGTGCGTTTTCTATGAATTTAGTAGAAGTTTGTTTTTGTACAACGTTAGGAATCATTAGTGTAAATAGAAACCCAATTAAAAACATTACAACCAAAACTTCTGCTAAAGTGAATGCGTTTTTCTTAAACATATTTACCTCATTTTTATTTACAATTTAAGTTTAACATTTTTCTTTCTTATTTACATCATATTAATAATTTAGATTTACTTTACATCTTTGATACTATTTGAAAAATAATGTATTATGATTTTATAGAGAGGTGTTTTTATGAGTAATGAAAATATAAAAGAGCAAATTCTTGCTGCTATTGCTAATTCTAAGCGTCAAGTTACTTTGTTCGATTATTTTATAATTGAATCGATATGGAATTCAAAAGGACCGACTGATGAGTTGATAAATCATTTGAAATTATGTTCTCAGTCCCCATTTTTGTTTAGACATATGGATAACCGGGCTTGGTTAATATTATTGGCGTGTTTTATTGAGCGTGAATATTTTGAACAAGCTCAATCTTTACTTTTTAATTACTTGAATACTTTTGGATATAAGGATATTCATAGATTTTTCTTAGTTGCTAAATTTGCTAAAGAAAATAATGTAACTAATCCTGAAATAGAAAAGAGTGTGTTAGTTTGGGATACATTAACAAATCCTCAAAATGAAACAAATTTCAGAGATTTTGTAATTGATAAAAAGATTGCAGTTGTTGGTAATTCAGGGTGTCAGTTAGGAAAATCAACAGGTGAAGATATTGATTCGCATGATATTGTCATTCGTTTTTCTAACTATCCTTTAAACCCTGAATATATTGTTGACTATGGTTCTAAAACTAATATTTGGGTTCGTAATTCCAGTGAATCTCTTGTGCATAAAGAAGATATTTCAGGTTGTTCGTTTGTTATTTGGAAAGATAATTTCAAGCATTTTGAGGTTCGTTCTAATTATTTAGATATAATGTATAACTACATTGTAAGTTATCCAAACAAGCTTTTTATCATAAACGAAAGTTACTACAAATCTTTGGCTGATATAAGTTCGATTGATTTACCTTCTGCTGGGTGTATTGTTCTTTGGTATTTGTATCAGATATTAGGTGGTTTTGAGAATGTAGATGTGTACGGTTTTGCGTTTTTGAATAAAGATTATAATGACTCAGGGCATTACTATGATAACTTGAATGCAAGACTAAATGTTGATCATAACCTAACTTTGGAAATCAATTTTCTTTCAGAATTATACAAATTAAAAAATAAAAATGAGGTGTTATAGTTTATGCGTAAAACGTTATTGGCTTTTACATTGATTCTTTGTTTTTCTCAAATAGCAAACGCTGCGGGGTATTGTCCGACAAATGATGAAATTCAATTAAAAATGCGACAGTTTCAAGCAAGAGCAATAAAAAACATGGATTTGGCTGTTCCTATTGAACAAGTTCAAGCATTAAATGATGAAATGACAAGATATCAGGAAAGTATTGTTCCTAATTGTATTCGTTATTTTCAAACAACCCATAATCCTGATTGTAGTCGTTTAAGTACGCTTTCTGTTGGTTATATGCTGCTTGATAAAAATAAGCAGTATGCAGCAAAAGGTCAGATTTTAAATGTTGCAAGACCTTATCAGGAAACTTGCAAATACCAGTATATGTCTTTAGAAATGATGTTGAAATAGAGATTTTAATAAAATAAATTGGAAAATAAAAAAGAGTCTTTTGAAAGACTCTTTTTTATGGTGGGTGTTGAGGGACTTGAACCCCCGACCCTCTCCTTGTAAGGGAGACGCTCTACCAACTGAGCTAAACACCCAAAGAACTATTTAATTTTCAACTAGTGTATAAATGAGGTTTTTACCTCTTGCGTTAAAGTTTCCAGACTCTCCGCAAGATTTATATTACCAAGAACAAAATTTATTGTCAACACTTTTGTTGAAACTTTTTTTATTTTCTTCCGTCTAAGCTAATAGTTGGATTTATTGTCTATGAGGGAGGTTTATTGTGGGAGTAAATCTAGGATTAAATTTTGATGAAAAAATAAACATGCCATCGTTAGAAAATGAGCATGATTCAGAAATTAAAATTTTTAGTGCAGTAGCTCATGAAGATGACTTATTGCAAGCATATTTGAAAGAGATTGGCAAGATTAAACTGTTAAAATCAGAAGAGGAAAAGGATTTGGGTCGATTGATAAAAGAACAAAATTGCGATATATCCAAAAGAAAACTTATTCAGGCAAATTTAAGGCTTGTTGTAAGTATTGCCAAAAAATATGTTGGGCAAGGTGTTCTTTTTATGGATTTAGTTCAGGAAGGTTCTATTGGGCTAATCAGGGCTGCAGAGAAGTTTGATTATTCTAAGAATTTCAAGTTTTCAACTTATGCGACTTGGTGGATAAAACAGTCTATTATTCGTGCGATTGCAAACAATTCAAAATCTATCAGAATACCTGTTCATATGGCAGATAAAATTCGCAAATACAAAAAGGCATTTATATATTTAGCAAATTCATTGGGACGTGAGCCTACTGAGGTTGAGTTGGCGGAATATTTAGACTTGTCTGTGAATAAACTCAGAAGAATAAAACATTCGATTATGCTTGAGCCAATTAGCTTAGAGATGCCTGTAACAGATGATTTGTGTATTGGAGATTATATTGAGGATAAGTCTTGTAATTCCCCTGAATACGCTTCTAATAATCTATTATTAAAAAGTTCTATACCGTTAATGTTAAATGATCTATCTGAACGTGAAAAGATTGTTCTAACCAAACGTTTTGGTCTAAACTCTAACAGTCCTAAAACATTGGCTCAACTTGGCGAAATTTTAGGCTACTCAAAAGAACGTATAAGGCAAATTGAAGAAAATGCAATTTTGAAACTAAGAAACAACTCAAAATATAAACATTTTAAGGATTGTATTGAAAACTAATAATCTAATCTCATCATATATTTCATCATCTAACAAAACCGAAGCTTTTGATTGTCAGCATCGGTTTTCTTTTTAGTTTTGTGCAAGTAGTGATTTTGCAAATTCTATTGATTGATCGTTAATTGTACCGCCCGCAAGCTCAGCTAGTGCCTTAACTCTGTTGTCCCCTGTTAGGACATAAACATCAACTTTTGTTTGATCCTCTTGAGATTTTCTCACGTAGAAATGTTTATGTGCTTTAGATGCAATAATTGCTTGGTGAGTGATAACGATAATTTGATGAGATTTGCTCAATTCTAGCATCTCATCTGCAACGGATTGAGTCGCTTTGCCTGAAATTCCAGTATCAATTTCATCAAAAATAACTGTATCGATATCATCGTTTTTCGCAAAAATTGATTTGATAGCAAGCATTACACGGGAAATTTCACCGCCTGATGCAACTTTTGCTAAAGGTTTTAAATCTTCTGATACGTTTGTCGAAATCATAAATTCAACGTTATCAATTCCGTTTGGTGATAATTCTTTTTCTGTAATTCTGATTTCAAATCTTGCTTTTGGCAGCTCTAAAACCGCTAACTTGTCTTGAATTAACACTGATAAAACTTGTGCGTAGTTATGACGATGTTCGCTGATTGTTTTTCCGATTGCATAAAGCTCGTTTTTAGCACTTAAGATTTCAGATTCAAGTTTTTCAACGTTTTGAGTCGAAAATTCAATTGTTGAAAGTTCTTCGCTAAATTGTTGATAACTGTTTAAAACAGATTCTAAAGTCCCGCCATATTTACGTTTAAGTTTGTCGAAAATGAATAATCTTTCTTGAATTTCATCTAATCTTTGAGTGTCGTTATCAAGATTTTGGCTATAATCTCTTAGGGAAGATGAAATATCTTTAAGGTTTTCAATTACATCAAGGAATTGGCTATTGATGTCTTCAAGTTTTGAGTCGTAACCCGCAGCCTTTGAAATATCAACTTTTATCTTTGAAAGCCCCTCTAAGATTGAACCATCATCACCGTTTATAGCCCAATAAGAACTACCTGTAAGTTCTTTCAGTTTTTCAGCATTGGTCAGAACTTCCAGTTCTTGTTCTAGCTCAGTATCTTCATTTGCCCCTTGGATATTAGCTTCTTCAATTTCGTTGATTTGGAATTTCAAAAAGTCGATTTGAGATTCTGTTGCGTTTGCAGAATTTTTTGCAACCTCAAGCTGTCTTATCAATTCTTGATAGTGGGCAAATTTTTGTCTGTATTCATCAATTGTTTTGCCATAGTAATCTTTGCCGTATGAATCAAGCAAATTTATATGGAATTGAGGTTGTAAAAATGTGTAAGTTTGGTGTTGAGAGTGGATATCAACAAACAGTGTTCTAAGGCTTTTTAGTAATTCTTGGTTTACTAAAGTCCCGTTTATTCTTGATCGAACTGCGTTTTGTGTGATTTCTTTTGTGATTACAACTTCTGAACCCCAATTATCGATACCGTTTTCTTCAAAAAGTTTTGATAAATCATGTTTTGTGTTTTCTAAAGTTATCTCAATTGTAGCTTTATCGCATCCTGTTTTGATTACCTCTTTAGATACACGGGAAGAAAAAACTAAATCGATTGCATTTAATATGATACTTTTCCCTGCACCAGTTTCCCCTGTGATAATGTTTAATTGATTATCAAAGTTTGCACAGAGTTCATCAATAAGTATGTAATCTTTTAGTTTTATCTGTTTTATCATAGTTGTCTAAACGGCAGCTCCACAACATTTTTTGTATTTTTTACCGCTTCCGCAAGGACAAGGATCATTTCTTCCGATTTTTTGTGTTGTGTCGATTTGAGGCTTGTTTTCGTTATCTTCGATGATACCTAATGTACTTGAAAACGCATTAGAACGATACAACACAGTTGTTGACGAAATAATCTTGTTATTTACATATCTGCGTTTGTATTTTTTTAGTAAATCGTCTAGCGTGTAGTTTTTAGCTAGAACAGAGTTTACGATTTCCATAAAGTTTTTATGTTTGTCTGCAACCATTTTAATTAAGTTTGCAGAGAATTTATCGTTGTGTAGGAAGTATTTGATACACGCATCGTAGTTTTCGATTGTTGTGTAGTCTTTTACTTCAAAAATTTTGTTAAATGTTCCAAAGAATGGAATAGCATATAGACCTAATTCTTTGTCGTAAATGATACCTACATCGTAGGTTTCTTTGTGTGAAGAGAAGCCTCCAAGTGAGTTTTCTAAGAAATTATCGTAAGAGTTGTTAAATTCGCTAACGTCAAAGAATTTGTATTCTTCAGGCTCAATGATAAGTTCTTTAAATTCAGCCTTTGTACCTTCTTCGGCATAATCGTTAAAGATTCCGATAATATCATCAGCGTGTTTGTTTGTTGTGATAATTTCTGTTGTGCCAAAAAATTCAGTGAATTTTTCATAAATTTCAGCAACATCATCTTCAACTTCTTTTTGTTTTTCAGGGTTATCAAGATAAACAAGTTCAGGGTTTTGGATGATTTTTGCAACTGCAAATCTATAAGCATCATCTTTTTTAGTAGCAGGAAGAACACCTGAGATTTCAAGTAGGTAGTAATCACCGTTGATATTAACTATTCTTGCGATGATGTAATCCCCTGAACCTAAGCCTCTGAATGCTGTCATTTTCATCAACGATACAATCATATATTTGCGTTCGTTAACAATGTTATACAATTCAAAGCCGGTTTTTGTAACTTTTTTGATTTCAAAAACAGAAGATATAGA
>JAZSDA010000032.1:0-6789 GCA_045530955.1 Candidatus Gastranaerophilaceae bacterium | reverse complement strand
TAACAATTATATTTATATAACGAAAATGAGGAAATATTAATAAATTTAAGGAAAAATTAATTATTTAAAAGCTAAAAAATTTACATAAAATTTATTCATTGTATAATATCTCTATGAATAAAAAATTGTTTGTTATATCAGGATGTTCAGGTGTCGGAAAAGGCACAGTTTTAAAAGAATTTATGGCAAGAAATTCTAAAGATTTTATCTTGTCAGTTTCTTGTACAACAAGAGCACCAAGACCTGGTGAAGTTGATGGTGTAAATTATTTCTTTTTAACAAGAGAAGAGTTTGAAAAAAGTGTTGCTGAAGATAAGTTTTTAGAACACGCACAATTTGCAGGAAATTGCTACGGAACAAAGAAAAAATATATCAAACAAAAGTTTGAAGAAGGGTATAATATTATCCTTGAAATCGAAACTCAAGGTGCTTTACAAGTTAAGAAAAAAATGCCTGAGGCAGTTTTGATATTTATTGCACCACCTGGAGTTGGGGTAGAAGAATTAGAAAAACGATTAAGAGGTAGAAATACCGAAGATGAGGCAACTATTCAACGTCGTTTGGAAGAAGCAAAAGTTGAATTAGAACGTTCAAAACAATACGATTATGTTGTAATTAATGATGATTTAGAACGTGCGATAGCTGAAGTTGAAAGCATTACCCGAAAAGAATTGGAGGAGTAGATGCTTAAAGGAAAGTGTATTTTAGTAGGTATTACAGGTGGAATTGCAGCATACAAAATCTGTGAACTTATTAGAATGTACAAAAAAAATGGTGCGGAAGTAAAAGTTATTTGTACTCCTAATGCAATGAATTTTGTTACTAAATTAACGCTTCAAAATTTATCTCAAAATGAAGTTTATGTACAAGAATTCGATGTAAAAGAATGGAAACCTGAACATATTTCTTTGGCTGATGAGGCTGATATTATGGTTATTGCACCAGCTACTGCAAATACAATTTCAAAGATTGCTCAAGGAATTGCAGATAATCTTTTAACATCTGTTGCTTGTGCATTTTCTAAAAAAATAATTATTGCCCCTGCGATGAATTGTAATATGTGGAATAATGAAGCTGTTCAAGAAAATATTAAAAAACTACAATCTAAGGGTGTTGAAATTTTAGAGCCAGAAAGTGGGTTTTTAGCTTGTGGTTATTTGGGTAAAGGCAGATTGTGTTCATTAGAAAAAATATTTAATGAAACAGTTGAGGCTCTAAGTTACTCTCAAAAACTTGCAGGGAAAAAGGTTGTAATCACATCTGGCGGTACAATTGAAGATATTGATCCTGTTCGTTATATTTCAAATTATTCTTCAGGAAAAATGGGTTTTGCTTTGGCAAATGTTGCAAAAGAAATGGGTGCAGAAGTTGTTTTGATTACAACAAAACCATTTGAAGCTCCTTATAAAATTGTAAAAGTTAAATCAGCACTTGATATGCAAAAAGCGGTCGAAGATGAATTTGAAACCTCTGATATTGTTATTATGGCGGCTGCGGTTGCTGATTACAGGGTAAAAAATCAGTCTGAACAAAAGATGAAAAAAGTTGCAGGGGTAAACGAAATATTGACTTTGGAACTTGTTCAAAATCCTGATATTTTAAAAGGTTTATGCGAAAAGAAAACTCATCAATTAGTTGTTGGTTTCTGTGCTGAAAGTGAAAATTTGTTAGAAAATGCAAAAGAAAAAATTGCTAAAAAGGGTTGTGATTATTTGATTGCAAATGATATTTCAAGAAGTGATATCGGTTTTTCATCTGATGATAATGAGGTTACAATTTTAGAAAAATCAGGTAAAATAGAAAAGTTAGAAAAAGCATCTAAAAAGGTTATTGCAAGGAAAATATTAGAAAAAATAATTGTGTCACCCTGAACTTGATTCAGGGTCTATCAATAGCGATATCAAATTGATAGATTCCGGATCAAGTCCGGAATGACAAACCAGAGGAAATTATATGAATAAATACGAAATTATTAGGAAAATTGAAAATTTTGCACCTGTGGAAACTGCAGAAGCGTGGGATTGTGTTGGTTTTATGGTTGAAACCAAAAGGGAAAATGTTTATAGAATAATGGTTTGTTTGACAGTTACTGACGCTGTTGTAGCTCAGGCAAGACGTCAAGAATGTGATATGATAATTTCTCATCATCCATTGTTTGAAGTCCCTATTTCTTGGTCGGATATTGATATTTATTCAGCTCATACTAATCTTGATAAGGCAAAAGGTGGCACAACTGACACAATAATCGATGCTTTGTATTTGGATGATTATAAGGTTGAAATTGAACACGAATTTTTGAGGGTGATTGATTTTAGAAAAGAGGTTTCGATTGATGAATTTGTCGGAATGTTCAGGGGTTTATCACCAAATGTTCGTTATATAAATAACAAAAGAGTAGAGTCTGTAAGAAAAGTTGCTTTTTGTGCAGGCAGTGGTTCAGAATTTATTTCAGAAGCTAAAAATATCGGTGTTGATGCTTTAGTCACAGGGGATTTGAAATTCCATACGGCATTGGATTCAGATATTGTTGTAGTTGATATGGGACATTTTGAGTCTGAAATTATTATTCGCCCAGTGTTGAAAAATCTTGTGGGTGAGGGTATCGAAGTTATTTACGCAGAAGAAAAATCACCGTTTATATATTAGAGTAGGGTAGATATTAGAAAAATGTCAGAATTTACAAGGGATGAGATAATTGAAATTTTAAAAGATGACACCAAAAATGATTGGTTATTTTCTCTTGCGGATGAAGTTAGAAAAAAATATGTAGGGGACGAAATCCATCTTAGAGCTTTGATTGAATACACAAATATTTGTAAGAATGCTTGCAAATATTGTGGTCTAAGATGTGAAAATAGACAACTTGAACGTTATAGATTAACCCCTGAAGAAATCATAAATCAAGCATATAACGCTGTTGATATGGGATTTAAAACGGTTGTTTTGCAAGGTGGAGAGGATGCATTTTTCTCAAAAGATGTGATGTGTGAAATCATCACTGAAATTAAAAGAGCCGATGTAGCTTTGACTTTGAGTTTAGGGGAAAGAAGCTATAATGATCTGAAGGCTTTTAAAAAGTGTGGTGCAGATAGGTATTTAATCAGAATTGAAACAACTGATAGAAAATTGTATAGTAAAATGCATCCTTATATGGATTTTGATAACCGTGTAAGATGTTTAAAAGATTTGAAATCTTTAGGTTATGAAGTTGGTACAGGATGTCTTGTCGGATTACCTGAACAAACGATTGAATCTTTAGCTGATGATATTTTATTTTTTAAAGAAATTGGTGCTGATATGATTGGTATCGGCCCATTGATTGCACATCCTCAAACTCCGTTAAAAGATGCTAAAAACGGAAGTTTAACTTTAGCTTTAAAAGTTATGGCTCTAACAAGAATCTTACTTAAAGATATAAATATTCCTGCAACAACTGCTATGGAAACTTTAGACCCAAATGGCAGGATTATGGCTTTGCAGTGTGGTGCTAATGTTGTGATGCCAAACTTATCGTTAGAAGAACATCAAGCAAAGTATGAAATATACCCAAATAAGGGAATAAATAGCTTGCCTTTAGAGGGTGAAAACTCACTAGAAGCGAAGTTATTATCAATTGGTAGAACAATTTCTACTGGTTATGGATTTAGGAACAAGGAGAGAAATTAATGATTTTAGATAAAATAAATATTCCAAGTGATTTGAGAAATCTAACAGTTGATGAGATGAAAACTTTGGCATCTGAAATGCGTGAAGTAATTATCAAGAAAGTAAATACAATTGGCGGTCATATGGGGCCGAATTTGGGGATTGTAGAAGCTACTATTGCAATGCATTATGTATTCAATTCCCCTGTTGATAAGTTTGTTTTTGATGTATCTCATCAATGTTATCCGCATAAAATTTTGACAGGTCGTAAAGAAGGATTTACAGATCCAGATAAATATTTGAAATACACAGGTTATACTGCTCCTGAAGAAAGTGAACACGATTTGTTCAAAATTGGTCATACTTCAACCTCTGTTTCTTTAGCTTGTGGGGTTGCAAAAGCTAGAGATATTAAAGGTGAAACACATAATGTTATTGCACTTATTGGTGATGGGTCTTTAAGTGGTGGTGAAGCCTTGGAAGGTTTAGACAATGCTGCAACTTTAGGTTCAAATTTTATCGTAATTGTTAATGATAACGAAATGTCTATTGCTGAAAATTATGGCGGTTTGTATGACAATCTTAAACTTTTGAGAGATACAAACGGACAAGCTGAATGTAATTTCTTTAAAACTTTAGGTTTTGATTATTTGTATGTTGAAGAAGGTAATAATGTTGAAAAATTAATTGAAGCATTTAGCAAGGTTAAAGACACGACTTCTCCAGTTGTTGTTCATATCCATACAGAAAAAGGTTGTGGTTTAGAATTGGCAGAAAAAAATAAAGAAGCTTTTCACTGGATGGTTCCTGGGTTAGTTGATAATTTTGGCAAACCTCAAGCTGAGTATGAATGTTATGAAGCTATTACAAAGAAATTTATTTTAGATAAAGCTGAAAAGGGTGAACCTGTTGTTGCGGTAAATGCAGGTACTCCAGGGGTATTTGGTTTTACTAAAGATTTTAGACAAAAATTAGGCAAACATTATACTGATGTTGGTATAGCAGAAGAACACGCTGTTGCTTATGCTTCTGCTTTGGCAAAATGTGGTGCAAAACCAATTTTCTGTGTGATGAGTTCGTTTGTTCAAAGAACATATGACCAAATGTCGCAAGATTTGTGTTTGAATAATTCACCGATTACAATGCTTGTTCATTTGGGAGGCTTGTCTGGAGCTGATTCAACTCACTTGTGTTCATTTGATATGTCTTTGATTAGTAATATTCCAAATATGGTTTATCTTGCTCCGACTTGCAAGGAAGAATACCAAGCAATGCTTGAATATTCTTATAACCAAAATGAGCATCCTGTTGCAATCAGAGTTCCTGCGGGCATGTTGGTTTCAACTGGGGAAAAAGATACAACAGATTATTCACAATTGAATAAATTCAAACTTGTTGAAAAAGGTGAAAAAGTTGCTATTTTAGGTTTGGGTAATTTCTTTGGTTTGGCAAAAGAGGTGAAAGAACTTTTGAAAACTCAAGGTATAGATGCAACATTGATTAATCCAAAATTTATTACAGGTGTTGATAGCGAACTTTTAGAAGAGTTGAAAGCTAATCATAATGTTGTTGTTACACTTGAAGACGGTATGTTAGACGGTGGCTTTGGTGAAAAAGTTTCAAGGTTCTATGGGGATTCTGATATGAAAGTCTTAAATTTTGGCGGATTGAAAGAATTTACCGATAGAGTGCCACTTGAAGAACTTTATGAGCGTTATCATCTAACACCTGAATTAATTGTTAAGGATGTAACAAAAATATTAAAATAATTAGCAAAAAATATTTTTCACAATTTTTATAAGGGCATAACTCAAAGGAGATACTATGTCTAGTAAAGTAGTTCGTGAACCCATTAGATGCCTCTTAACAAGTCAAATTAAAGGTAAACAAACAATAAATGAATATATGCTTAAATCAGGTCAATATATAACAGAAGTTATTACTGATTTAGGGCAAGGGCAAACAAGCATTCGTGAAATCTATAAAAATTCTTCTAAAGCTACTGACGTTGAAAAAGTTGTCGATAAAGTTTTTGGTAGATTAGAAATATTTTATCCTGGTAAGATTGGTGTGATTCAGGAAATTGACGGTATAAAATGCTCAATGCCAGATATCACGATTGATAAACTAATTAAAGTGGCTCAATAACGAAAAATAATAATACACAAAATCACCTGTAATGGGTGATTTTTGTTTTGACATAGTAAATTCTTTATACTAAGATATCTTTGGGATATGCGGGAGTACCCTGAAATCTAGTCGAATATTTGGAGAAAGTAGAAAATGATTACTATAACCCCGAATTTAACGACGAAAAATGTTTCGTTGAATTCAAATGTAAAAAATAATAACCAAACAATTAAAATGTCTGAAAATATCAGCTTTGCAGGTGGTATTAAAACTCAAAAATCTGCGAAAGATTTTATTTCTATATTGAGTGATACATTTAATTTCTTTATCAATAAAATTGTTAAATCTGAAAAAGGTTTATCAGAAAAAGAAGTTGCAAGTATTCGTGGGCAGTTAGATATGACTGAGATTGAACTTCAAAGATTGCAAGAACGACGTTTGCAATTAGGCAGACTTTTAGATTATGACAAATTACGAAAAGATGGTTTTTCGGGGGTAGAAGTTAGTCGATTTGCTCAAGAAGATGATTTTGCTTTAATGAATGCTCAAAGATATATTGATCATGATTTAGAGCTAAGAGAACATATGTTTGGGTATCCTGCTAATATGACCAAAGATTCAGCGATGACAAGATATCTTAGAATCAGAGAAACCGAACTTCCATTGATGAATAATTGCGGAGATCCTTATGATGCAGGAAATTATTTAATGGATAGCAAAGGTTATGAACAAGCATTACTAAATAAATTGTTTAAACATTTTGGCTTAGATATTGAAAATGGTTCAAAACCTTGGGGATATATCACAACAGGTGGCTCAGAAAGTAATAAATGGGGAATTCATAATGGTTTGAGAAAATTCCCAAATGGTAGAGTTTATTACTCACAGTCTGCTCATTATAGCGTTGGGAAATCCGTAAAAATAGGTTTTGATAATAGCAAAAATGATATTACTTTAATCAAGCATTCTGAAATTTCACTTCAACCAAATTCTGAAAAAATTGATACTGATATT
>JAZSDA010000046.1:0-14990 GCA_045530955.1 Candidatus Gastranaerophilaceae bacterium | reverse complement strand
AAATTTCATACGACAAACGAATAATAATAGTTTGTCTTTTCAGGCTACGCCTAAACAATTTACTAAAGGTACAAAGTTTTTGGATAGTTTTTTGAAATCACAAGAAAATTTATCTTCAACAAGATTTATCCAAGGAACTTTAACAAATTGGTTTCCAAAAGCAGTTTTATCAAGAAGTTTTATTGATTTTAGTGAATTTACGTTTTTAGAGTTTTTAGAATCAGGTATTTTCTATTTTGCAGCCCCATTTTTTGGAGAACATTTATTCAGAAATAAGTTATTCAAATCTGTTCAACCAAAAAATATTAAAGATACTGTGGTAAAAAATCTTCCTCAAAGTTTAGAAGAAATTAAGGCATCTAAAGTTATTGATAAAAATTTGAAAAAGAATTTGACAACAACAAAAGCTGGGGTTGTGCTGGCATGTATTACTGTTCCTGCTTTGGAATATGCTTTAGGTTTTGCGAAAAACTTGTTCACTTTAAAAGTATTCAAGGTAAGTGATTTCAATAATGTTGCAAATTTAAGCAAAGAAAAAACAGAAAATAAAGAACAACAAAACAGAGTAGAAACACATTCAAAATCAGTTTTGAAGAAAATGGCAGCATTATCGGTTGCGGGTATTGGTGCAGGTTTGGCACTTTCAAGATTTGGTCATAATTCAAAAGCTGCATTAAAATTCTCAGAAGCATTACTTGAACCAGGGGAACAAATTTCAAAACTTTTACACAAATTAGGTTTGAAATCTGAAAAAACGGATAATTTCTTGAAAGATTATTTAAAATTGGATTTTGTGAATAACAACGGGAAATTATCACTAAGTAAAGGTCAACTTGCCGTAACTTGTATTACAGGTTTGTTCGGGTATTCTAGTGCAGCAAAAGATAGAGGTAAATTAGATTTTTATGAAGTTTGGACAAGAGTTCCGCTTGTTGTACTTTACACAATCTTTGGTTCTGCGATTTTAGATGCGGGATTTAAGAAAGTTTTAGCAGATAAAGGTAAATTCCCTGAGCTTATCAAACGTAACGCAAAAGGTGTTATCGAAAATGTTCCGACAAGAAAAGAATTGCCAAAAATCGCAGAAAAACTTTCAAAATTGAATAATACATCAGTGGATGTTGAATTGGCAAAACTTATCAAACAAAAAGCTATAATTACAGGTGTTCCATATTTGTTCAGCTTAGTAACAATGGGCTTTATTTTAAGTGCTGTGTCTAGGGTTTGGACAAAATACAGATATAATCAACAGCAAAAAGCTGTCGCAGCACAAACTCAAGAGCAAAAGCCTCAAGATTTTGTCAAATTAAGTCCAGCATTCCAAGGTTTTAAAGTATCCTTGGCAGGACAGAAATAGTTTTCACAAATTCCGCCAAATGTTGAGCGATAATTTTGTGTGATTCTTTAGTGTAATGAAGCCCATCAGCTTCTGAAGGAGTTACTATTTCGTTTATATCAAAAAATTCACAACTATTTTCTTTTGCGACTTGTTCGAAAACTGAAAGTGTGTTGTGATTTCTTTTTATTGAATCTTGGTCAAACATCATTGAAAAACTACTGTTCAAGATGTATGGCATAATTTTGACAGGTGGAATGATTACAATTTCTGTACGCAAATTAGTCTTATGAATTAAATCAATAAGTTCTTGCAATCCTTTGCGGACAGTTTTTTCATCCAAGTTATAAAAGATTTGTGCATCATTTGTCCCTAAAGAAAGGATACAAATGTCTATATCTTTATGGTTTTGTAAATAAACAGACAAATATTCGCCACCACTTTGTTTCAATCCTTCAGGATTTTTAAAAAAGCCTGTGCGGTTATTCATTCCTTCTTCTATAACTTCGTAATATGGCAAAAGTTCAGATAATATTCCTGTCCAGCGTTCAGATTTTTCGTATCTTCCGCAAGTTTTTGGAATAAATCCGTAAGTATTTGAATCACCATAACATAATAATTTTTTCATATTGCTATTATATGACAAATTTTGTTATGGGACAAATAATTAAGCAATTTTGCAATTATAGAGAGCAAGGATTGTTTTGAGTATAATAAGTTACCCCATTGCAAGTTGCAGATGTGAATTTTTTCACTTCTGCTTTTTGAAGATTTGCCGTTGGGTTATTTTCGTTTAAAGAAACTGTATGCTCTTCTGTTTGAATTCTCTTGTTGCTGCCGTTGGTATTTATGTTCAAATTGATGTTTTGTCTGTACATATTTCTAATAGCTTCAGTTTCAGCGTTGTAACGACGAACTTCACGAATTCTTTGGGCTTTCATTTCTCTGTTGCCTGGTAGCCAAGGTGCATTAGAGCCGAAGGCTACAGGTGTAAAATTCTTAACCGCACCTGTTTCCATAAATTTAACTTCATAACCAAATGTTGCACTTGAGGATGTAATTCCCAAAACCATTAGTGTCAATAAAATCTTTTTCATATTTACCTCCAAACCTTACATTTTTGCTAGTGTATATTTATTAAACGATTTGGATTTAAAATTGTTCATTTATTCACAGATATTATTTTTACCGTAATAAGTTATGCCGTTACAAGTGTTTTTTGGGGCTTGTACGATAGAGTAATTTTTGTCAAATCTTGAAAGTTGAACAGGTTTGTTATAAATGGATTTGCTAGAAAGAGGTTTTCTGTATCTAAGATTCATACCTGTTTTGTAGTAACCTGCTTTTTGTTTAGGTTTTGGTTGAGCAAATCGTGTAACAGGTTTTGCAAATCTTTTTCTTATTCTGCGACATTCTTGGCAAGTATTAGGTATGTGTATTCCATTGTGTGTATTGTAATTTATTGCTAATGCAGATAAATCTGTTAGAAAAATTGCTAATAATATCAATATAAACTTTTTCATACACATATTTCCTTCTTGCTTATATTAAAACAGAACATGAAATATTTTGCATTAATTTAAATAATTTTGTAAAAAATGTTCAAACTAATTTAATATTGCAAATCCTAAATTCAGATATAGTGCAAAAATTACTTGTAAAAGATATGGAATTAACAATATTCCTGCCAGCTTTGACACTTTGAAAAAATAATAAATAGTGAATGATAATAGAATTAGTAATAAGATAACGTCAAGCAAACCTAATAAAATTGATTCCATCTCAAAAAATACATAACTCCAAGTGAAGTTTAGTATAAGTTGAAATAAAAATAGGTTAACTGCAACATATTTTTCTTGAGAATGAGGTTTTGATAATACGACAAAAAATGCTATTGTCATCAATGTATAAAGCACTCCCCAAGCAATCGGAAAATAACTTGCAGGCGGTGTAAATGGTGGTTTAGTTAATGTCTGATACCAAAGATTCATAACTGTATTTTTGGTATTTTTTAAAGAAATAGCATTCCCCTAAAATCTAATCCAGTAGGGTAAATCTTAAGGTGCCATTTTCATCAATTTTATCGTTCCACATTGAAGCCGGTCTAACCCAAGTTTTGCCGTCTTTCACTGCTTGATATACAATCATATCTTCTAAGTTTTCTGAATGTTTTGCAAGTGCAATTATTTTATAAATATTGCCTTTGTAGTGTTTGTAAGTTTTCCCGATTTCAATTTTCTGCATAATATCCTTTCAAATTCCCTCTCCTAGGTAGAGGGGTAGGGAGAGGGTTATAATTTTAACACTGCACTGTGTCTTTTCCCTGTCCCGTTTTCATTTCTGTATGAATAAAATAAATCGTTGTTGTGAACTGTACAATACGGACAGACATCGATTTTTTCTATCCCGATTTCTTCTAGTTGACGTTTATTTATTCCTTTTAAATCAACAAAAATTTCACCATTTCTTATCTCAAAAAGTCCTTCAAAATTCGAAACAGTTTCGGATAATTTTTCATAAACATCTTGGCCTACATTGTAGCAACAGAAGCCAATTGCGGGTCCTATTAAAGCTATAATATTTTCTATTTTTGAATTGAAATTTTTAACTAATTTTTGAGCGGTTAAGGGTGCAATTTTTTGAGCTGTTCCACGCCAACCGGCATGAGCAATTGCTCCGATATTTTGAACTTTATCGTACAAAATTATTGGGGTGCAATCAGCAAAATTTAAGAAAATCCCTTGGGTTTTATTGGTTAAAATTAACGCATCGCAATCAGGATAATCGTGGCGTGTTTCTATTGCTATATCTATATTTGCACTATGTGTTTGTTCGGGGGAAATAAGATTTTTTTCGTCTATTTTTAAATAATTTGTGATTAAAGTTTTGTTTTCTTTAATGCTTCCCTCTCCAAGGGGGAGGGGGTTCAAATTATTTACCCCTTTGTCGCAAATGCACAAATCTCTGGTCGTAAAAAATGCCTCAACATCTTTTATAAAATCAGATTTTAAAATTCTTTTCCCATTAATATTTTCAAAGTAAAACATAAAATAATTATAACATTAGAGTTTTGATATGTGAAGAGTGAACATTTGACTATATAAGGGTTTTGGGCAGGTTGTCTAAAACCTTTATAATTCCCTCTCCAAGGGAGAGGGGAAGGGTGAGGGTTTGATTTGTGTTAAACTTTGGTTATGAATGAGAAAAATTTATTAGCAAGAATATTAAGGAAAAATCAAACTCCACAAGAGCAAAAAATGTGGAGTTTACTAAGAAATTATCAATTTAAGAATTTAAAATTTAAAAGACAACATCCGATTGGTAAATATATTGTAGATTTTGTTTGTAAGGAAAAGAAGATTGTTATTGAACTTGATGGTGGTCAGCATAATGAAGAAAATAATATTATTTACGATAGAGAAAGAACAAAATATTTAGAGCAAAAAGGATATAAAGTTATAAGATTTTGGAATAATGATATTGATAACAATATTGAGGGAGTATTTGAAGAACTTGAAAAGTTTTTTAGTTAACCCCTCACCCTACCCTCTCCCTTGGAGAGGGTTATAATCTTTGAACATTTGACTACGAAAGGGTTTTGGACAGGTTGTCTGAAATCCTTTATTTATGCAATGTTTCAAATTTCTTCTCAAGAACGATTGACACTCAAAGTCAAGTATAATCAAATGTTCAGCTATGTATATTTACCCCTGTAAATTTTTGTTAAGAAAAATGTGAAAAATTTTCAAAAAATAATGGGTGTTAGCTTGACTACTAATATTGATGTAATATGATGGAGTAACATGCAAAAGTAAAGTTGGGTGAACTATGCCCAAAATCTGAACATTTGACTATGAGCGGGTTTGACCAACTTTCAAAGATCCCTGAAATTGCAGTTATTTACCAAAAAATTTCATATAAAACATGCTCGAAATTTAAAAAAGGTAGAGGGTTTACAGCCTTAAGTTAGAAAAAAATAGTTTATAGTACGTACACCATTATTTAACGAGGTGAATTGATGTCTGAGACAAAATATGCAAAAAGAGTAACGCCAATGGGTATTCCTCATACTCGTTTGGACGATTTACCAGACCTTATTGAAGTGCAAAAAAAATCGTTTGAATGGTTCTTAAAAGAAGGTTTGAAAGAAGAATTACTTTCTTTCTCTCCTATTAAAGACTATACAGGCAGATTAGAATTACACTTCTTACCAAACTATACTTTCGACAATGCAAAGTATACAGTTGAAGAAGCTAGAATTCATGACGCAACTTATGCAAAACAATTACGCGTTATGATTAGATTAGTTAACCGTGATAGCGGTGAAATTAAAGAACAAGAAGTTTACATTGGTGACATCCCAACAATGACTGACAAAGGTACATTCATTGTTAACGGTGCTGAACGTGTAATCGTATCACAAATCGTACGTTCTCCTGGTGTTTACTTCAAGTGTGAACCATCACCAACAGGAAAACGTTTATACAACGCTACAATGATTCCTAACCGTGGTGCTTGGTTGAAAATTGAAACAGATTCTAACGATGTAATTCACGTTAAAATCGACAAAAACAGAAAAATCTTAGCTACAACTTTACTTAAAGCTATGGGTATTACAGTTTCTGAAATGGAATCAAAATTCACTCACTTTGAATTCTTGAAGAAAACTTTAGAAAAAGACCCAACAGAAACTACAGATGAAGCATTAGTAGAATTGTACAAAAAATTAAGACCTGGCGATCCTGCTTCACCTCAAGGTGGACGTCAAATCTTAGAATCAAGATTCTTTGATGAGAAAAAATACGATATCGGTCGTGTAGGTCGTTATAAATTAAACAAAAAATTAAACTTAAATATTCCAAATAACCAAAGAACATTAACTGTTGAAGATATCGTTTCAACAATTGAATACTTAATCAACTTAACTTACGATGAAGGTCAATTGGATGATATCGACCACTTGGGTAACAGAAGAATCCGTTCAGTTGGTGAATTGTTACAAAACCAATTCAGAGTTGGTTTATCAAGAATTGAAAGAATCGTTAAAGAAAGAATGACTCTTCAAGATTCTGAAACATTAACACCATTGAACTTATTGAACACTAAACCATTAGTTGCTTCATTGAAAGAATTCTTCGGTTCTTCTCAATTATCACAGTTCATGGACCAAACAAACCCACTTGCTGAATTGACTCACAAACGTCGTATTTCAGCTCTTGGACCTGGTGGTTTACAAAGAGAAAGAGCAGGTTTTGCTGTTCGTGATATTCACCCTTCTCACTACGGACGTATTTGTCCTATCGAAACTCCAGAAGGTCCTAACGCTGGTTTGATCGGTTCTTTAGCTACTCACGCTAAAGTTAACGATTATGGTTTCGTTGAATCTCCGTTCTTTGTTGTTAAAAACGGCGTTGTAACTGATGAAGTTGTTTATATGACAGCTGACGCTGACGAAAACTTCCGTTGTGCTCCAGCTGACGTTAAGTTAACTAAAGATAGAACATTCGTTGAATCAATGGTACCTGCTAGATACCGTTCAGAATTCATTATGACTGAAGCTTCTAAAGTTGACTATGTGGGTGTTTGCCCTATCCAAATCATTTCAGTTGCGACTTCTATGATTCCGTTCATCGAACACGACGATGCTAACCGTGCATTGATGGGTTCTAACATGCAACGTCAAGCAGTACCTCTTCTAATCACTCAAAGACCAAGAGTTGGTACAGGTCTTGAAGGTCGTGTAGCAAAAGACTCAGGTATGGTTATCGTTTCTGATGTTGACGGTACAGTAGAAAGAGTTGTTGGTGAAGAAATTGTAATCAGAGATGTACAAGGTAAACCACATATTTATACATTAATGAAATATGTTCGTTCTAACCAAGATACTTGTATTAACCAAAGACCTATCGTTAACGAAGGTGATAAGGTTAAAGCAGGTGATGTAATCGCTGACGGTGCATCAACTTGTGGTGGTGAACTTTCATTAGGTAAAAACATCTTGGTTGCTTATATGCCTTGGGAAGGTTACAACTTCGAGGATGCTATCTTACTTTCTGAAAGATGCGTTCACGATGATATCTTCACATCATTACACATTGAAAAATTAGAAATTGAAGCTCGTCAAACTAAACTTGGACCAGAAGAAATTACTCGTGAAATTCCAAACGTGTCAGAAGATGCTTTAAGACACTTGGATGAACGTGGTATTGTTCGTATCGGTGCTAGAGTTTACGCTGATGATATCTTGGTAGGTAAAGTTACACCAAAAGGTGAATCTGAACACCCACCAGAAGAAAAACTATTAAGAGCAATCTTCGCTGAAAAAGCAAGAGATGTTAAAGATAATTCTCTAAGAGTTCCTCACGGTGAAGGCGGTAGAGTACTTGACGTTAAGGTATTCGATAGAGAAAAAGGTGATGAACTTCCACCAGGTGCAAATACAGTTATCAGAGTTTACATCGCTCAAAAACGTAAAGTTTCTGTAGGTGATAAACTTTCAGGACGTCACGGTAACAAAGGTATCGTTTCAAGAATTCTTCCAAAAGAAGATATGCCATTCTTACCAGATGGTACTCCTGTAGATATCGTATTGAACCCACTAGGTGTACCTTCTCGTATGAACGTTGGTCAAACTTATGAATTATTGTTAGGTTTGGCTGCATACTTGACAGGTGATCATTACGAAGCTCCATCATTCGATGAAATGTATGGTGAAAACCAATCAGAAATCGCAACAAAAGCTGAGTTATTAAGAGGTATTAAAGAATCAGGTTGTGATTGGGTTGGCGAAGATGGTAAAGTTTTACTTATCGATGGTAGAACTGGTGAACCATTCGACAGACCAGTTGCAGTAGGTTTAACTTACTTCTTGAAACTTGTTCACTTAGTTGACGATAAGATTCACGCAAGAAGTACTGGTCCTTACTCACTAGTAACTCAACAACCATTGGGTGGTAAAGCTCAATTCGGTGGTCAAAGATTCGGTGAGATGGAAGTTTGGGCGTTAGAAGCTTACGGTGCTGCTTATACTCTTCAAGAAATGTTAACAATCAAATCAGATGATGTTAACGGTAGAAACAGAGCATATGAAGCAATCGTTAAAGGTGATAATATCCCAAGACCTGGTATTCCTGAATCATTCAAAGTACTTGTAAGAGAATTACAAAGTATTGGTTTAGACATAACAGTAGCTAAAAAAGACGGTCAAGAAGTAGATTTGATGACTGATATGGACGATTTGAGAAAAGCAGCTCCTAAACGTACATTATCAGACGTTGATTCAGAGTTGTTGAACATCAACTTCTTTGAAACACCAACTACTTTTGGAGATCTATAAAAATAATTGAAGTGTGAACGGCGGAAGTTCACAAGACTTTCGCCTCACTCACTAAACGGAAAAAGGAGAACATTATAAATGTCAACAAGTATTGATTATTTCGATTATATACGAATTAGTATTGCATCTCCGGATAGAATACTTCAATGGTCGCACGGCGAAGTTACTAAACCGGAAACAATCAACTATCGTACTTTAAAACCTGAAAGAGATGGTTTATTCTGCGAAAGAATTTTCGGGCCTACAAAAGACTGGGAATGTTATTGCGGAAAGTACAAAAGAGTAAGACATAAAGGTATCATCTGTGAACGTTGCGGCGTTGAAGTTACTGATTCAAAAGTTCGTCGTCACAGAATGGGTCACATTAAACTTGCAGCACCAGTTTCTCATATCTGGTTCTTGAAAGGTATCCCATCATACTTAGGCTTACTTTTAGATATGACTTTGAAAGATCTTGAACAAGTTATCTATTTCAACAGCTATGTTGTAATCGATGGCGGCGATAGTGATTTCAAAAAATTACAATTATTAACTGAAGAAGAATACGAAGATTATATGGCTGAAAACGAAGAATCAACTTTAAAAGTTGGTATCGGTGCAGAAGCTATTAAAGAACTTTTAGCTGAAGTTGATATTAATGCTTTAGCTGAAGAAATCAGAACAGAATTAGCTGGTAACGTAACTTCAGTTCAAAAGAAATCAAAATTAATTAAGAGATTAAGATTATTAGATAGCTTAATTTCTTCAGATACAAATCCTACATGGATGATTATGGATGTACTTCCTGTAACTCCACCTGACTTAAGACCAATGGTTCAATTAGACGGTGGTAGATTTGCAACATCTGACTTAAACGACTTGTACAGACGTGTTATCAACAGAAACAACCGTTTACAAAGATTGTTGGAAATGGGTGCTCCTGAAATCATCGTTAGAAACGAAAAAAGAATGTTACAAGAAGCAGTTGACGCATTGATTGATAACGGTCGTCGTGGACGTACAGTTGTTGGTCCTAACAACAGAGCGTTAAAATCTCTATCTAACATTATTGAAGGTAAACAAGGTCGTTTCCGTCAAAACTTGTTAGGTAAACGTGTTGACTACTCTGGTCGTTCAGTAATCGTTGTAGGTCCAACTCTTCAATTGAACCAATGTGGTTTGCCAAAAGAAATGGCAATCGAATTGTTCAAGCCGTTTGTTGTTAACAAACTTATCGAAAGAGGATATGTTCAAAACATCAAATCAGCTAAGAAGAAAATTGAAAGATCTGAACACATCGTTTGGGATATCTTGGAAGAGGTAATTGACGGACACCCAGTTATGTTAAACCGTGCTCCAACCCTTCACAGATTAGGTATCCAAGCATTTGAACCAAAATTGGTAGAAGGTCGTGCAATCCAACTTCACCCACTTGCTTGTACAGCGTTCAACGCTGACTTCGACGGTGACCAAATGGCTGTTCACGTACCTCTTTCAATCGAAGCTCAAGCTGAAGCTAGAATGTTGATGTTAGCTACTAACAACTTGTTAGCTCCTGCTAACGGTAAACCAATCGTTACTCCATCTCAAGATATGGTATTAGGTATGCACTATCTAACAATTATCAAAGATGATCAACAAGAAGTTAAAGGTTACTTCTATAACTTCCAAGATGCTATCTCAGCTCTTGAAGTTGGTGTAATCAAACTTCACGACAAAATCGTTGTAAGAGATGAAAAAGGTAACAGATTAGAAACAACTGTTGGTAGAATTATCTTCAACGAAGAGGTTAGAAAAGCACTTGTGTAAGTGTAAAATCAGTGTAAAAATTAACTAATTGAAGGAAAATTAGAATGGAAAGAACATATACAAATACTAAAAAAACACCTGATTTCATCAACGAACCAATGAACAAAAAATCGTTGGGAAAACTGTTGGGTCAAATGTATTTGGAATACGGTGGTGCAAAAGCTGCAGCTTTAGCTAACGCTTTGAAAGACTTAGGTTATAGATACGCTACTGTTTCAGGTACAACAATTTCTATTGCTGACTTATCAGTTCCTGAATCAAAGAAAGAATTGTTGGAATCAGCAGAAAAAGAGATTGAAAAATCTACAAACAGATACCTTAAAGGTGAAATCACTGAGGTAGAAAGATATACAAAAGTTATCGACACTTGGTCTGAAACAACAGCTAAGTTGACAGAACAAGTAGTTTCTAACTTTGACAAATTAAACCCAGTTTATATGATGGCTTTCTCAGGTGCTCGTGGTAACTTATCACAAGTATCTCAGTTAGTTGGTATGCGTGGTTTGATGGCAGACGCACAAGGTCAGATCATCGACTTACCTATCAAATCTAACTTCAAAGAAGGTCTTTCAGTAACAGAATACATCATTTCTTCATATGGTGCTCGTAAAGGTCTTGTAGATACAGCGTTGAAAACAGCTGACTCTGGTTACTTAACTAGACGTTTGGTTGACGTTGCTCAAGACGTAATTATCAGAGCTGAAGATTGTGGTACTGAAAAATACATTAACATGCAACCAATTATGGATGGTGATGCAGTTATCGTTCCTTTAATTGACAGATTGTTAGGTAGAACAGTAGCACAAGATATCGTTGATGCTGATGGTAACGTATTAGTTGCTAACGGTACAACAATGGACAGAAATGACATCAAAAAAATCTCAGGTTTAGATCTAACTGAATTAAAAGTTCGTTCAGGTTTAACTTGTGGTTTAGAATACGGTGTTTGCCAAAAATGTTATGGCTGGGCTTTAACAACTCAAAAATTGGTTGATGTTGGTGAAGCTATCGGTATTATCGCAGCTCAATCAATTGGTGAACCTGGTACACAGCTTACAATGAGAACCTTCCACACAGGTGGTGCGGTTGGCGTTAAAGAAGCTAAGAAAGAAATCTTAGCTAGAGAAGCTGGTACAGTTATCTCAAAAATTAAAGCAAGAGAATTGAGAACTCGTCACGGGGATATTGTTCAAGTTTCTATGTATGAAGCTGATATCGAAGTTAAAGGCGAAAAAAGATCAGTTAAATATCACATTCCAGCTGGTGCAACATTGTTTGTTACAGATGGTATGGAAGTTCCAAAAGGCTTCAAAATGGCTGAACACGCTCCATCTTCTCAAGGTGACAGCTCTCGTTTAACAGAAAAAGCTACAAAAGATATTACAACTGATATTTCAGGTGAAGTTGTATTTGAAGACTTCAAAGCTGATGAAAAGAAAGACAGACAAGGTAACGTTTCTAGAACAACTAACAAACAAGGTATTATTTGGGTATTAGGCGGTGACGTTTATACTCTACCTGGTGGTTCTAAAGTTCTTGTTAAAGATGGTCAAAAAGTTTCTGAAGGTGAAAAACTTGCTGAAACATTGACTATTTCTGAACACGGTGGTGAAGTTAGAGTTGGTGAAGATTTAGTTGTTGAAGAAGCTAAATTTGACGGTAAAAAGATTAAGAAAATTGTTTCTGGTAAAGAATTAACAATCGTTATTGCATCTTTACAACCTGAAAATGCTTCATTCGAACAAACTAAAAAAGAACAACTTTGGACAGTTGATAAAACTGGTGAAAAATACATCGTTAAAGCTCCTGTTGATACAACAGTTGAAAACGGTATGATTATTGCCGAACTTATCGATGATGATTGTGCTGTAACTTCTTCAGGTGAAATCAGATACGTTGACGTTGAAGTTGATGAAAACCAAATTATCACTAAACCTGGTAAAGTTGTATTCATCCCTGAAGAAATTCACCAAATCAATAAAGATGCTACATTAAAAATGGTTGAAAACGGAACAACAGTTACTGCTGGTACTGAAGTTGTTAAAGACGTTTACTGCCACATTGATGGTGTAGTTGAATTCAAAGAATATAACGATGTTATTCACGAAATCACTATCAGACCTGGTGAAGTTCACTCATTGTCAAGCATTTCTGAATTGAAAGTTGACGAAGGTGAAGTTATTAAGAAAGGTACAGTAATTGCTGATGGTATCAAAGCTAAAGAAACTTCAATTGTTACAATCATGGATTCTTCAGTTGATGATTTAGCTCTTGATGATTTAGATGAAGAATTAGATTCTACATTGTCATTAGATGATGATTCTATCGCAAATCAACCTGTACAAATCTTAGTAAGACCAGTTCAAGTATTAGAAGTTAACCAAAAAGATGTATCTATTAAATTCAACACAACTGATGAATTAATCGATATCATCCCTGTAACTCAACTTCAATACAAAGATGGTGCTAGAGTAAGAAACGTTGACGGTGCTACAATCACAAGAACAAGTTTAGTTCTTCAAATGCAAGGTTACTTATCACACCTTAAAGGTATGGTAGAACTTGATGGACAAGGTTCATTGAGAATCGTTGTATTAGAAAACTTAATCGTTCGTCGTGAAATGGAAGGTTCATCTAAATCTTCTTCATTACAAACTGAATTATTGGTTAAAGATGGCGAAACTATCGATCCAAAAACTCCAGTTGCAAAAACTCAAGTTCTAGCAATGCACGATGCAGTTGCTTCAATTAAATCAGAAGAAGAAGATACAAGAAGACTTCTATTAATCTCAGAATCTTCTGAAACAGCTGTTTCTGTAAAAGGAAAAGCAGTTGTTAAGAAAGGCGAATTCGTTAAAGCTGATAAAGTGTTAGCTGAAAGTGGTGAAACAGCTCCTGTTTCAGGTGTTGTTACTGCGGTTAACAAAGGTTCAATTTCAATCAGAAATGGCCGTCCATACCTAATCAGCCCAGGTACAATGTTACAAATCGACTCAGGTGCGTTAGTTCTTAGAGGCGACTTACTTGCAACATTAGTATTTGAAAGAGAAAAAACAGGCGATATCGTTCAAGGTCTTCCGAAAGTAGAAGAGTTGCTAGAAGGTAGAAAACCAAAAGATTGTGCTATTTTAGCAGAATACGATGGTACAGCTAAGATTGAAATCGATGACGATGGTCTTCCAAGATTATTCTTGACAGACGCTGATGGTTCATCTGTTGAAATCAAATATGCTATTGACTCAAATGTAATTGTTTCAAACGGTCAAAAAATTACAAAAGGTCAAGCTCTAACTTCTGGTCCTATGAACCCACACGATGTTATGAGATTATGTGGTCCTGAAGCTGCTCAACAATACTTGGTTGACGAAGTACAACGTGTATATCGTTCTCAAGGTGTTGAAATTGCTGATAAACACATCGAAATCATCGTTCGTCAAATGACTAAGAAAGTTAAAGTTGTTGATGCTGGTGATACTAACTTATTACCAGGTGAGTTGATTGAAATGCAAACTTACGAAAAAGAAAACAAACTTGCTGAAGAAGCTGGAAAAGCTCCTGCAACTTGTGAATACATGTTGTTAGGTATCACAAAAGCTTCATTGAATACAGAAAGTTTCATTTCAGCAGCTTCATTCCAAGAAACAACAAGAATCTTAACAGAAGCAGCAGTTGATGGAAAACGTGACTTATTAAGAGGTTTGAAAGAAAACGTTATTATCGGTCGTCTAATCCCAGCTGGTACTGGTTTCCATCACTTAATCAATGCTGATGAAGAACGTGATAGAGAAGAAAGAAAACGTGCAGTTGCTCAAAGAAATCAAGCTAGAAAACCTTCTGCAATTTTAGAAGAAATCGAAGGTATGTTTGGTGCTCCTGATTTCAATTTGGATGACGAAGAATAGTTTTCTAAACTTCGATAAAACTTTAAAAGACCCCTAGTACTAGGGGTCTTTTAACATTTGTAAAATATTTTGTTAAGAAGTAGCAAATTATAAAATTTTACGTTTTAATGCATGCATAGGTATAACTTTTTTTAGAAAGGTAGAATTTATGATAGAAGCAATCAACGGTTACAACGTTTATACAGTTCCTCAAAAAGGAAAAGCTAAAAAACATTTAGCAAATGCAACAATGGCAACTGTAGGATTGGGTACAACTGCAGGTTTAGCATATGGCGGGTTGAAAGCTATGGGCGATCCTGAAAGATTTAAAATAGGTAAAACTTTAAGAAAAGTTTTTGAAAACTTGGGTGAAAAAATCTTTAAAGGTAAAATTGGTGAAATCTTCAAAAGATATGAAACTCGTCCAGGTCGTAAGTTAGAAGTTATCTTAGAAAATGCAAGACGTAATAAAGGTGCTGCGGCACTTGTCGCAACAGCAGTAGCTGCAGGTGTTGGTATTATTGCAACAACTTTATACAACGCAGGTCGCATTGATGCAAAACAAACAGTTGTGGTTGCAAATGAAGAGTAATTTAACTAATAAAATATTATAAAATACAGTAATGGTTGGGAGAAATCCCAACCATTA
>JAZSDA010000089.1:0-25225 GCA_045530955.1 Candidatus Gastranaerophilaceae bacterium | reverse complement strand
GTATTCCCTCTCCAAGGGAGAGGGGTAGGGAGAGGGTTTGATTTGTGTTAAACTGTGGTTATGAATGAAAAAAATTTATTAGCAAGAGTATTAAGACAAAATCAAACTTCACAAGAACAAAAAATGTGGAGTTTACTAAGGAATTACCAATTTAAAGGTTTGAAATTCAAACGACAGTTTCCAATAGGAAACTACATTGTAGATTTTGTGTGTAAGGAAAAACATATTGTCATTGAACTTGATGGTGGTCAGCATAACGAAGGAAATAATATTATTTGTGATAGTGAAAGAACAAAATATTTAGAGCAAAAAGGATATAAAGTTATAAGATTTTGGAACAATGATATTGATAACAATATTGAGGGAGTATTTGAAGAACTTGAAAAGTTTTTTAGTTAACCCCTCACCCTCCCCTCTCCCTTGGAGAGGGTGAATAAAATAATAATGGTTGGGAGAAATCCCAACCATTATTATTATCAAAATATTTTATTCTTATATATTCATTGCTTTTAAAATATCATTTAATTCAGAAGATGTTTTTTTAACATCTGCGTTTCCGTATTTAATAGCGTTGTCAGGGTCTTTCAAGCCGTTTCCTGTTAGGATACAAACGATTTTTGAGCCTGCTTTAACTTGATCTTTAACTTTGATTAAACCTGCAACTGAAGCTGCTGATGCTGGTTCTGCAAGAACTCCCTCAGTTGATGCGATAAGTTTGTATGCTGCAACGATTTCATCATCAGTTACAAAGTTAATCATACCATTACTTTCATCACGTGCTGCTTCTGCGTATTTCCAGCTTGCAGGGTTTCCGATACGGATTGCAGTTGCAAGAGTTTCAGGGTACATAATTCTTTCACCCTTAACAATAGCTGCAGCACCCTCTGCTTCAAACCCCATCATTTTTGGTAAGTTTTTAACTTTACCCAAGTTGAACCATTCTTTATAACCTTTCCAGTAAGCAGTGATGTTACCTGCGTTTCCTACTGGGATGAAGTGATAGTCCGGAGCTTGGCCTAGGGCTTCGATAATCTCAAAAGCACCTGTTTTTTGACCCTCAATTCTGTATGGGTTAACGGAGTTAACTAATGTAATCGGGTGTTTTTCTGAAATTTCACGAACCATTTCAAGTGCTTTATCAAAGTTACCTTGAATTGCGATGATTTCTGCACCATACATCATTGCTTGAGAAAGTTTACCTAGTGCGATGTATCCATCTGGAATTAAAACATAAGTTTTTAGTCCCGCTTTAGCACCATAAGCAGCCGCTGAAGCTGAAGTGTTACCAGTTGAAGCACAAATAATTGCACCTGAACCTGCTTCTTTTGCTTTTGTAACTGCCATTGTCATACCACGATCTTTGAAACTTCCTGTTGGGTTACAACCTTCAAATTTCAAATAAATTTCAGCATCCACTCCGATTTTTTTAGCTAAATTATCAGCTTTGATTAGTGGAGTATTACCTTCGTTAAGTGTAACTACTGGAGTTGAATCTGTTACTGGTAAAAATTCTCTATATTTGTTAATCAATCCTTGATAATACATAATAACCTCTTTTATATCTGTACTCTAATTAAGCTGTTCACTTTTGTGATTGCAGGGTCGTTATTGAATATTGAAATAACGTTTTGCATATCTTTTTCTTTTGAAAGTTCAGTAATAACAGTAATTCTAGCAGCAGTGCCTTCGGCAACTTCTTTTTGAACAATACTTGCCAAGCTAATATTATTTTCTTCACAAGCCTTACCAATTCTACCGATTACACCTTTGCTATTTTGAGCGGTAATTGATAGATAGTATTTATTTTCAGTTTCTGAAACATCCATCATAACTGCATTTTCATCGTGGTGGCATCTCATCATAGGTAGGATATAATCAGTTTTACCTAATTCAGCTGCTATTGCTAAAATATCACCAACAACAGAACTTGCGGTTGGGAATTCTCCAGCACCAGGTCCTGATAAAGTTACATCACCTACTGGGTGTCCAGTTAAACTTACTGCGTTTGTTACGTAATCAATATGTGCTAATGTTTTTGATTTTGGAACTAGCATTGGGTGAACTCTAACATCAGCTCTTCCGTCTTTATTCAATTCAGCTGATGCGATAAGTTTAATTTTATAACCCATTTCATTAGCTGCTTTCATATCGTCAGGACTGATTTTTGTTATACCTTCACGATAAACTTTATCGATTTTAATTCTTTTACCAAAAGCAATTGTTGCAAGGGTTGTGATTTTGTATGCGGCATCAAAGCCTTCAACGTCCCCTGTTGGGTCAGCTTCAGCATAGCCTAACTCTTGAGATTCTTTTAAAACATCTTCATATGATGCACCTTGAACATCCATTTTAGTCAAGATGTAATTTGTTGTGCCGTTTAAAATTGCTTTAATTTTGTTGATTTTGTTACCTGCTAAAATTGTTTTAATAGGCATAATCAGTGGAATACCACCTGCAATTGCAGCTTCGTATAAAACAACTTTGTTATTTTCTTCTGCAAAGTTAAACAATTCTTCACCGTGTTTTGCAAGAAGTTCTTTATTTGCAGTAACAATGTGTTTACCGTTTTTAATTGCAGTTTTAATTAAATCAAAAGCTGGTTCTACACCACCTACTAATTCTGCAACAATTTGAATTTCAGGATCATTAACAACTTCATAAGGATTATCTGTAATAATGCTCTCATCTAAGTTTTCAATGTTTCTTTTTTTGTTTTTGTTGCGTACTGCAATTTTTGTAATTTCTACATTTTCAAAATTTTGAAGGGTTTTGAATACGCCACTACCAACTGTACCCAACCCAATAAGTCCGATTTTAATTTTCTTTTCCATAATATGCTTAGTATAGCATAAATATCCTTGTTGGTTAAGTATTTTTAACATGTAGCTTGCAAAAATGTATTTTTGGGGTAAAATTTAGGTATCTGAGTAAAAAAACTAGCTAGAAAAGGAAATAAAATCATGGCAAAACATTGTGAAATTTGTGGAAAAGCTCCAATTAAAGCAGCTAAATTGACTTTCTCTCACAAACAAATCGTACACACTCAAGAACCTAACTTACAAACAGTTAAAGCTGTTGTAAACGGTGCTACAAAAAGAATTAAAGTTTGTACATCTTGTTTAAAAGCAGGTAAAGTTCAAAAAGCATAGTAGCTTTTCAAGCAATAAAGATTAAAAAAGAGAATCCTTTAAGGGTTCTCTTTTTTTGTAAACATTCTAATAACAAGTAATAATTGGGATTGCTCTTGCGGGCATTGCTGGTGGATAATCCGGAAGTTTATACTTTTTGTACTTATTATTAACATATCTGTTTGTAACGTATTTTTTTGAATATCTTGGTTTTTCTATTTTAAAATCTATAGGTTTTAATTTACGCAAATTGCAAATTGATGTTGGATCGTCTATACATCTTGTTTTTGCCACTTTTCTTGTTTGTGGTTTTGGTTTTTTAGTTTCGTAAATTTTCAAGCCGAGATATTGTGGTTCTGTTGATTTTTTTGCCACTTTTTTCTTTTTATAAGGGCATTGTGGGATTGCTTTATTTTGAACTGTTGTTTTTTGTGGGGTTGCTTTTGGAGTTGTAATTTTTGGTTCTGTCTTTTCAGGCTTATTTTTTCTTGAAACGACAACAGTATTATCCCCAGAGAGAGCTTCTGGAGTTGGAGCAGCAAAAGCTGTACCACTTAGCAAAATTATAGCAAGTATTATAATTAATCTTTCCAATTCTTTTCCCATATATATAATAACAATTTTTTGTATTGAGAATTGCTATTATATGTAGAAATTTTATTTAAAAATTGTTCTTGTTATTTAAGATATTTTAAATCAACGTATCCAGCACCGCTGCAGTGTTCGGTACATGTTTGTTTCTTTTTCTTCGGATTAGAATTTTTTGTGTTTTTAGCCTTAGGTTTTGATTTGTCATTAATGAATATTTTTAATCCAACAGGTTTTGGTTCTGATTGCTTTTGAGTTGCATTACCTGTTTTTTTAGAGTTTGTTTTTGTCGTTTTTTCGGAGTTTGTTTTTTCTTGCTTAATATTTCCTTCTGGCTGTTTTATATCTTCTTTTTGAACTTCTTCGTCTTGTGTTTCTCTTGTTACAACAACAGGTTCATCACTAAGAATGATGTCAGAAGCAGGGGATGCAAAAACAGTTGTTCCAATAAGGATTATGCTCAATAATAAAATCTTTTTCATACATGTATTATAATATTTTTTTTGTTAAATTTCTAGTGTAAAATCTTTACAAAATTACACTTTACATTTCTTTAAGTTTCATGATTTTTGTTTGCTAGTTTTATATGAATGTAATAGAATGATGTTGGGAATGTTTTTAAGGGATAGATAAGAATGATAAAAGACAGATTAAATGAGAGAACTTTGACACCTCAAGAGGTTAGATCTATTTTGAAAGCTGACAACAAAGAGATTGTTGATCTTTGCAAGAAAGCTGCAATTAGACCTAGAAAAAATGCTAAAGGTCATACATATTTTTCTTATGATGAGGTGAAAAATTTGAGAAAAGTTCAAGCACAAGTTAAGGGTGTGGTTTCTAACCCTATCGCTGCTAGAGTACCAGCTATGGCAGGTGCTTCAAGTGTTCAGAATAATAGTGCAGCAGTTAGAAGTATTTTAACTACTTTACAAGATTTAGAAGTAAAACTAAGCAACAAAATCGCTAAAGTTATCGATGAAAAACTTGAAGGCATGGATGATGTTGTTGTTGAATTGATTCGTTGTAAAACTGATAACGAAACTTTGAAACAAAAAATTGTTGATTTGAACAAAGAAGTTTATCAATTGAAAAATGAATTAAACAGCTACAAGCCAGTTGCTTTAGGATTTTACAAGAAAAAAGAAGTTTACGTTTGGGAATAAGAAACAACAGGGCGTTAAGCCCTTTGTTTTTTGTAATAAAGAAAGAGGATAATTATGGCAGTGAAAGAATCACCGGCTACAAATATTAGTGAAGAAAGAAGTAAAGCACTAAAATTAGCTATTGAAAAAATTGAAAAAGATTTTGGTAAAGGCTCAATTATGAAGTTGGGTGATAAAACTACCGTTAATGTTGATGCTATCCCTACAGGAGCATTGTCATTAGACGTGGCTCTTGGTATTGGCGGTATTCCACGTGGTCGTATTATCGAAATTTATGGTCCTGAATCTTCAGGTAAAACAACTTTGGCTCAACACATTGTTGCCGAATGTCAGAAAAAAGGCGGTATCGCAGCTTTCGTTGACGCTGAGCATGCTCTTGACCCTGAATATGCAAGAAATCTTGGGGTTCAAGTTGATGATTTGTTAATCTCTCAACCTGATACAGGTGAACAAGCACTTGATATCACTGAAGAACTTGTTCGTTCAGGTGCAGTTGATATTGTTGTTGTTGACTCAGTTGCAGCTCTTGTTCCAAAGGCTGAAATCGAAGGTTCTATGGAAGATCAACAAATGGGTCTTCAAGCACGTTTGATGTCTAAAGCATTGAGAAAATTAACAGGTATTATCGGTAAAACTAATACAACTGTTATTTTCATCAACCAATTAAGAATGAAAATCGGTGTTATGTACGGTAACCCTGAAACTACAACTGGTGGTAATGCTTTGAAATACTATGCATCAGTTCGTATGGAAATTAAACGTACAGAAACTCTTAAAGGTGATGAAGGTGAAATCGGTAACCACGTAAGAGTTAGAGTTTTGAAAAACAAAGTTGCTCCTCCATTTAGAACTGCAGAATTTGATATTATCTTCGGTCAAGGTATTTCAAAAGTTGGTAATATTTTAGACGTTGCGGTAAATCTTGATATCGTTAAAAAAGCAGGTGCTTGGTTCAGTTATAACGATGAAAAACTTGGTCAGGGAAGAGAAAAAGCTAAAGAATTCTTAGAACAAAATCCTGAAGTCTTAGCTGAAGTTGAAAAACTTGTTCGTGAAAAATTAGCTCAATCATAATAAAATTTTAGAGTATGAGATGAAAAGACCTTTGTTATTGTAGCAAGGGTTTTTTTATTTTGTAAATAAATCTTAAATATACTAGCAACTTAATTTATGTTCGGTTTTATAATGGTATGATTATAATCAGGAGGCAATTATGCAAGTAAATTCAATCAGAAATTATAATATTTCTACCCCAAACAAAATTAACTTAGAAAACAAAACAGCTAACATGTCTGATGTGACATTTGTTGGTGAAAAGAAAGATAATAAAGCAATAAGAGCTGCAAGAGATCTTGCTCTCGCATCAATGTTTTTCTTGCCTGTTGCAACAACAACTTTAACAAGTTGTGAAGATGACGGTTTTGCTTATGCCAAGGTTGATGTTTGGGGTGGCGAAGGTTACATTGATACTTTAGGTTGTAACCACCCAGCTGATACAATCATTAAATGGTGGTATGCTTGGGAACGTCCAATGCCATTAGATTCATTAAATAATAATTTTGATAACTGGGATATTCCTGGTGTAGATCCAGCTTGGCGTGATTCTTTAGCTCGTAGAAACATCATTCACTACGAAGGTACTCGTGAATGGGAATACGGTACTAGAGAAATCGGTGATATGAACGTTCTAGAATCTTCTAAAAAAATCTTGGTTTATGACACAGAAATCAAAGATTACAAAGGTAATCACGAAAGCTATGGTAAAAGAGTTTTAAGAATTCCATCTGCGAATTTCACAATTACAACAAAAGATGGCGTAACTCTTAATTCACCAAAAGGTTTATTCGTTGAAGAATATGAAAACGAATTTGATGAAAAAGGTGGTTCAATTTTAGATTGTAAACTAAAATCAAGAGCATTTGTTACAACAAATGGTGATACACTAAATGTTGCAAAAAGAAGAGGCACTTCTGATTTCTTAGAAACAGGTACAGTTTCTAAAGGTTATTTAGGTGCAAATTCTGTTCTTTTGAGAAACTTAATCGGTAAATATTCAACAGATGATCATTATGTAGATTTCTCAGTTGAAGCTGTTGAAGATAAACGATTAAGAGCAATGTATGTACAAGCAATGGACCAAAAAGAAGACTAATATAAATTAAGGCAATAATTAATTAAACTCGAGATGTAAAAAGACCTCTGTAAAAAGAGGTCTTTTTCGTTAGTCAAATTTTAATTCCGATTCTAATAAATTTAGAATTTGGTCTAACCTTTCTTTATTATTTTCGTGCCACCAACCAATTAGTGCTTCAAATGCTGTTGCTTGTCGATATTCGGTTTGCATATTGCGTCTGCCAACAGGAATTGGTAAATTCCTTGCTCTGCGTGTAAGTTCTAGTTCCTCTTCTGTTAGATTAGGTTCTAAAAAGTGTAGAAGTTCGCATTGGCAAGATGTTTTTACTAAATTGGTTGTGATTTGATGAAGTTTTTTAGCATTATTAGTGGCTTTTACAGTTTTTTTACGAATGTGTAATTCCCAAACTGCATCACCTAAATATGCGTAATTTCTTAAATTCATTTCTTCCATATTTTGATTTTACTACAAAATCTTTCGACTAAAAAGAGGATTTAAAATTATGTAGTTCGATTTATTATGGTAAAACCATCGGGAGAGATTATGAAAAAGATTTTGTTAATATTAGGTATATTATTATTTATAAATTTACTTGTTGTATCTTTGAACAAGGCGTTTGCTTCAAATTTTATTGAGGATTTGCAAGCTAATTATCAAATAGAATTGGGTAATTTTTTATAAGGAAATATTTTGAGGTTTAAAAAAGCGACCGCTTAAACTAAGCGGTCGCTTTCTGTTTGGTAACTTATTAAATATTTGCCAACTTCTTATAAAAATCGTTTGCTTGTTCAAATTTATATGCAAAGTTAAGCAATTTAGTTTCTTGAAGTTGTGGTGCAAGAATTTGTAAACCGATTGGCATACCTGAGTTGTCAAATCCTGCAGGAACACTGATACCAGGAAGACCAGCTAAGTTACAGCTGATTGTTGCGATGTCTGTTAAGTACATTGCAAGTGGATCAGATGATTTTGCACCCATTTCAAATGCTGTATTTGGACAAGTTGGTGAAATTAATACATCAACTTTTTTGAATGCTTCAACAAATTCTTCAGTTACTAAAGCTCTTAATTGTTGAGCTTTTTTGTAGTATGCATCATAATAACCTGAAGACAATGCATATGTTCCAAGCATTATACGACGTTTAACTTCAGGACCAAAACCTTCAGCTCTTGATTTTGTGTACATTTCCATCAAGTTTTCAGGATTTGATGTTCTATAACCGTATTTAACACCATCAAATCTTGCTAAGTTTGATGAACATTCAGCAGTTGCTAAGATGTAGTAAATTCCGATAGAATATTTTAATTTGTCTAATGAAATTTCAACGATTTCGCAACCTAATTTTTTGTATGTTTCGATAGCGTTTTGAAGAGCTTGTTGAACTTCAGGAGCTAAACCTTCAGACATAAGTTCTTTGATAACGCCGACTTTTTTACCTCTGATATCATCACCTAAGTTTTGTGCATAGTGTTCAACTGGTAAGTTTAATGAAGTTGAATCTTTAGCATCATAACCTGAAATTACTTCAAGTAAGTTTGCAGCATCTTCAACTGTTCTTGCAAATGGACCAATTTGGTCTAATGATGATGCGAATGCAATCAAACCATAACGTGAAACTCTACCATAAGTAGGTTTCATACCAACAATACCGCAGAAACTTGCAGGAAGACGGATTGAACCGCCAGTATCAGAACCTAATGCAAGAGTAGATTCGCAAGCTGCAACTGCTGCTGCTGAACCACCTGATGAACCACCTGGAACTTTATTCAAATCCCAAGGGTTATGAACTTTATTGAATGCTGAGTTTTCATTTGAAGAACCCATTGCAAATTCGTCTAAGTTTGCTTTACCAACGATTGGAACTAAGTTGTTTAATAATTTTTCTGTAACAGTTGCGTTGTATGGAGAAACAAAGTTTTCCAAAATTTTACTTGACGCAGTTGTTTTTGAACCAACCAAGTTCATATTATCTTTTAATGCAAGAGGAATACCTGCTAATAATGGTAATTCTTCACCTTTTGCAATTTTTTCGTCAACTTTTTTAGCTGTTTCGATAGCTGTATCTTGTGTTAATGAATTGAAAGCACCTAATTTGCCTTCAAGTGAATTTATTCTTTCAAATGCCGCTTGTGTTAATTCTAAAGCTGAAACTTCTTTGTTTTTAAGAGCTTTGCTTTGTTCAGTTGCGGACTTTTTCAATAGCTCGTTCATATTATCTCCTTAAAGCTAATCCTCTGAAAAAATTTTATGACAAACATAGCCTACAATCAAGTAAAATTAAATATTGGTGGAAAAATTTTTATGTTTGGTTTTTAATAGGATTATAGGGATTCATATGGAAAAGAAAAATAATACAATTAACTCTGCTGCAGGTCTTATAACAGGATATGGTGTTTATAAATTAACACCGATAGTTGGTAATAAAATTAGACGTGCAACTATTACAAGATTTTTAGACACTCCGTTGACACCAGATCAGGTTGCGGTGTATAAGCAAGCAGGATTAGATTTGTTTGAAAGTAAATTTAAATCAAAAGGATATTCAATTTTAGATGCTTCAAATCCTGAGCATAGAGAAATTTTAGAAAAGAGTTTAGAATCTCTTGAACAATATCATGACAAAAGAATCGCTTCATCTAAAAACTTTATTTCAAGGTTATACAACAAGTACATGAAAAGAAGTGTGATGAAAAGAAATTTAGAAAGTCATAATCAGCTTCTAAATGGAACAAATGCTTATTATTGGGTAAAAAGGGGTTCTGTGGTTGTAGATATGGAGAAAAAGCCTACTTATTTATTCCACGAATTTGGTCATGCTATTGATTATTCAAATGAGTTGTTGGCAAAATCTATGACAAAATTTTGGCGTAATAATTATTTCAAAAAATTACTTTTCCCAAGTGTTATGCTAACCGCTCTTTTAACAAATCCTAAGTCTAAAGAAGATTTAGAACATGCCAGCACGGGAGAAAAATTTGTTCAATCTGTTAAGAAAAATAGTGGATTGATATTGGCCGCATATCTTATTCCATCAACTTTAGAGGAATGTTTGGCAAACATAAATGGTCAAAAATTAGCAAAAGAATTTGTACCAAAATCTCATATGCCAAAAATTACAAAAACTAACTTAAATTCTGCAATTGGCTATATCTTATACCCTCTGTTTGTGGGTGGTGGAATGTATTTGGCAAACAAACTGAGAGATAAGATTGCGGAAGGAAAATTAAACTGTTTTTCCTAATGTCTTAGAAATCTTTGAATGAATTACGTTTGCCTGATTTAGGTATTCGGTTAGTTTTTCATAATTTTGAACTTTTTCACCATAAGGTACATTGATGTCTATTAACTCATCAACGCTTTTGCTTATTTCTGAAAGTTGTTCTAATGAATCAGACAGAGTTACAACAGAGTTTATTTTTCTTGAAACTCTTGCTAAGATGTGGCGTGAAATAAAGTCTTGAATTTTATAAATTACGGGCATTTTTTCTTTGAAAGATTTGTGTGAAAGTTGTTTCTTTTCACCCAAAACTCTACCGCCATACATTTGTTGTTTTCTTAGTGTGCTTAACTCTTCCATTACTCTTTGGCGTTTTGCCTTTAATCCAAGAGCTTCGTTTTGTGTGCCGTAATTATCTGCAACTTTGATTTTTGAATCTAAATCTTTTATTATAGATTCCTTTTCTTTTATGCGATATTCAATGCTTAAATCTTCTGTTTCGGCTTCGTCAAATTTGGTTTTGTTTAGGATAGTAGAATCATAACCATTAAGACGTCTAATAGGATTGGTAGCATTTTGGATAGTATCAGGTTGTGGAGCATTTGCAGGGTTAAAATCTCCACTGAACGGATTTACAGCCGAAAAATTATATTTTTGGCTGAATATATTTCCACTTATTTCATTTTTATTTCTACCATCCATACTTTTATTTTAAAACATGAAAAGATATTTTTTGCCCATTAAAAGTATGATTTTTAGCAAATTGTATAAACTTTTTTGTAATACAACCAAGTTCCCCAGATTGTAAGGACAATATTTGGTAACCAAGCTGCTATAAATGGGGCAAGAGCTCCTGTTTCACCAAATGACAATGATAATGCTCTAACTAAGTAATATGCGAAAATGATTAAAATACTGAATAAGAAACCTCTGTTGTATCTTACACGTGGTGGTGTAATTGCAAGAGGAACACCTAATAGTACAAAAACCAATGTGGTTACAGGAAGTGCGATTTTATCAAATAATTCTGTTGTGTATATTCTTTTTTCTTTTTTATCAAGATCAGCTTTTGAAATATGTTTCAAAAGTCCAACAAAATTCATTTCTTTTTCAAGGTTTTTATTTTTCTCTTTTGAAAGATCAACGCCAAACTGTACAAGTGATGTATCAAATAATGTTGTGTTTAAAACATCACCGTCATTAGCTATTGTATATGCTGCACCTTTTTCAAATTCCCAACCTTTTGGAGATGTTTTACCTTCTCTTGCTTGTAGAACTTGAATTGTGCCATCTTTTGAATTGTCTAATACGGTAACGTTATGTAGTGTTCTTTTTTCGCAAGAGCCTACATAGAATAATCTTTTTAGATGTCCGTTATCTGAAATTTCTTTGAATACAAAATTCTTTTTACCATCAGGAATATTTTTTTGACCTAATGCCCAAAGTGCAAGGTCTTTTGATTTTGCATTCATAATTGGGACAAGTGTTTCGTTAATGAAGAAACTTGATAATGCCATTACGATAGCAAATATAAAAATAGGTTTTGCTATTCTGTTTAATCCGATTCCGCACGCTCTCATTACAGTGATTTCTGAAGATAAACTTAATCGGTTTAATGTCATTACCGTTGAAAGCAATACACCCATCGGGATTGTCATAACGATAACGGCAGGTAAGTTTAGAAGAATTATAATAAACGCAACTTTGAACGGAATGCCAAATTTTGCAATTTGTTTAATCAAAGTGATGAATGTATCTGATGCAAAAATAATAGTTGTGAAAATAAATACACCCATTATAAACAATGATATTACTTGTTTTAAGATATATTTATCTAAAATTTTTGTATTATTATACTTCTCTTTAATATTCTCAGTTAACGTTTTAAGCATAATTCGATTTTAATCTAAAAAAAAGTTTTAATCAAATAATTAATTTGATTCTTTCAAGATTAAAATAGTTTGTTCGATTTCAGTTTTTAGATAATCAAGTTGTTCTGTGATGTTGTTTGGGTTATAAATATATCCTTCACTTCCATATGCAAGGTATGGATTATATTTTTCGGCTTCTGAACGTAAAAGTGCAATAGATTTTGCGTGAGTACTCAATTCCATTAATCGTTTGAATGAAATGAATTGGCTTTCAGGTTTCTTTTCGTATTTTTCTCTTAAATAATCTGCACTTTTGTTGAAATAATAAACTTTTGCATTGAAAACTTGAACATTACTGTTGTTTTCAATCATATCGTAAATGCTTTCTAGCATTGGGATAAATTCGTTAATATCATTTACGTATTGAGAAGTTTTTTCACTTTTTAGAATTATATTTACAAAAGTCGGGTTATCTCTTGGTGTAGGTTTGATTTCGTTTTCTGAGTTGAAACTTTTTGACGGAACCATTTCAGGAGTATGTTTAGATTCTTCTTTTGGTTCATAACCCCTTGTTAAATCAGGAAGTGTGCCGACATAACCTTGTCCGGAAAAACTTTCAGGTCTTTCTTTTGCATAGCAGATTGTACCGGTTAAAGCCAGCATTGATAAAATGATTATGCTACAAAAAAGATTACACCTTCTCATACCATAATTATAATAATTATTTATGAAAAATCATCATATGTTTACTTTATTTTTAAGGGTTTCCGAAAGGTTGCATTTGAGGATTTGATTTGTAGTAATTTTTAGGTTTTTTTGTTTTTTTTAAATCATCTTTTTCAAGTTTTTTTATCATATTGTATTTTATTCTTTGGTCATCTGTCAGACACTTTTTGAACGCTTTGCAATCTTGTGATTTTAGTTTGGTTTGTTCTTCTGTGAGGTTTAATACGTTATTCATAATTGCAGTGTAATACAAATCTGTTTCGGTACAATAATTTTTTGCAAAACAAACATTCTGAAAAAATAAAAGAATAGAAAATATAATTAGTATTTTGGGCATAAAATTTATTTTCTATCGAAAAAATTTTTGAAAATATACCCAGTTAGTGAATGTTATATTAGCCTGCTATATACGTATGAAAATGTTTCTAAATACTTGTCTAGTTTTTTTCTTTGTAGTACACTGACTATATATAGGTTAAATGTAAATTTTACACTTTATATAACTTTTTAGTAGAAAAAGGAGAAAATTATGACAACAAAAGAATTCTTTACAACATCAGAAGAATTGAAACAAGTGATGTCAGCTGCTCGTGCTACTATTACAGCTCCTTTCTTTGGCAACAATGTTGAAGAAGTTAAATCTGTATCAGAAGCATACAAGTTAGCTAAATCATCTTCAGGTACTATCGAATTAACTGGCATGCCAGTATTCCAACCTGAAAAATTAGGTTTACCTCAAGGTGCTAACCAATTGTTATTCAACGATGGTACAGTAGTTGGCCGTTGTGCTGCTGCTAGAAAAATCGTTGGCGAACCAGGTTGCGATTTAGGTTACTTATTACCAATCATCCGTGAAGCTATCTATGGTACACGTGATAAATTAATGTATAAAACTGAAGCTGTTGTTGGTTTAGACAACGACTTTATGATTAAAGCACACTTAATGATTCCAGAAGGATTCGAAAACGTTATGTATTCTTGGATGTTAAACTTCCAATACATCAACGAAGCATATGCTGCAATGTACTCTGAATCAAGAGAATTACCAGAAGGTGATATCTATGTATTCTCTGATCCAGATTGGACTCACCCAGACTTCCCATATGGTCTAACATTCTTTGACCCAGAACACAACTGTGCTTGTATCTTGGGTATGAGATATTTTGGTGAACACAAAAAAGGTACATTAACTCTAGCTTGGGGTGCTGCTGCTCGTAACGGTTACGCTTCTTGCCACGGTGGTATGAAACGTTACAACTTAGACGGCGGAAAATCTTTCCAAGTTGCAGTATTTGGTCTATCAGGTTCTGGTAAATCAACAATTACTCACGCTAAACACGGCGGTAAATATGATATTACAGTTCTTCACGATGATGCTTTCATCATTAACGTTGAAGACAAATACACAATCGCTCTTGAACCAGCTTACTTCGATAAGACAGCTGACTACCCAATCGGTTGTGATGATAACAAATATATCTTAACTCAACAAAACAATGGTGCTATCGCATTAGCTGATGGTAAAGTTGTTTCAGTTACTGAAGATATCAGAAACGGTAACGGTCGTGCAGTTAAGTCTAAATTATGGTCACCAAACAGAGTTGATAGAATCAACGAACCTATCAACGCTATTTTCTGGTTAATGAAAGACCCTACAATTCCTCCTGTATTGAAATTGTCAGGTGCTTCATTAGGTTCAGCTATGGGTGCTACTCTAGCTACAAAACGTTCTTCAGCTGAAAGACTTGCTGCAGGTGTTGACCCTAACGCATTAGTTGTTGAACCATATGCTAACCCATTCAGAGTTTACCCATTATCAGTTGACTACACAAGATTCAAACAATTAATCGCTGATGGCGTTGATTGCTACATCTTGAATACTGGTGAATTCATGGGTACTAAAGTTCAACCTAAACACACATTAGGTATTATTGAAGCTATCGTTGAAGGTTCAGCTAACTTCCACAAATGGGAAAACTTCTCAGATATCGAAATTATGGATATCGAAGGTTTTGACGCTTCATTCTCTAACAAAGAATATGCTTCTCAATTTGTTGCTCGTATGAACGATAGAGTTAACTTCGTTAAATCTAGAGAAACTGAAAAAGCTGGTATCGACAAACTTCCTGCTGATGCTTTAGAAGCATTAGAAGCTGTTGTTTGCCAAGCTACTTCTTTAGCTTCAGTTTAATCTATAACTTAGTTAGATAACAGAAAGGTGGGTTTTTAATCCACCTTTTTTGTTTGTAATATATTTGCCCAAAGTAAAATTTATGCTAAAATGAGGGTACTTAGATTTGAAAGAGGGAGAGTTTTATGGAAAGTATGAATAAATTTAAGGTTTTGACCGTTTTAATTGTTTGTATGTTTTTATTTGTAATTGCTGCGATATATTCTAATACAAAAGATGTCGCAACAAATAAAACTTTACCGACTCAGAAAACTTTATCTACTGACAATAATCAAAAAGCAGAAAGTGTAAGAAATGATTCTTCAGTAGAATATTTAGAAACTCAATTAGAAATTTTAAACAAAAGAGTTGATGAACTAAGTCAAAGAGGTTCTTCATCATCAGAAGGTGCAAACTGCAAAATTATTGGTGTTTCAACATCAGATGGTATTTTGAGATTAAGCCAAGTAGCAGCTATTGAAGAAGCTAAAACTAATGATTATGAAATAGTTGTTTCTTGTTCATTTTAATTAAATGTTTGATAAAAAAATAACCGACTAAGATTTACTTAGTCGGTTATTTTATTTTAAATAATTGTTAATTATTCAACTTCGATTGCTGCAACTGGGCAAGCATCAGCAGCTTCTTTAACTGCGTCAATGTTATCAGCAACTGCTGCTTCATTAACTACTGCTTTGTCTTCGATTGAAAATACTGCATCACAAATAGATTCGCAAGCGCCGCATCCGATGCAACTGTCATTAACTTTAACTGTCATTTTTACGTTCTCCTTATTTTACATTTACGTGAAATTTCTTTCACACTGAAATTATATAACAAACTATAGAAAATATCTAGTATGATATTTTTAAATCCACTCTCTGATGTATGAAGCAATTATATCAAAACCTTCAACTTCACCTAAGTTTTTATTTGATGGTAGTGATTTTGAGTAAATCAGACAAGGAACTTTTTCTCTTGTATGGTCTGTTCCTTCTACGCATGGATCACATCCGTGGTCTGCGGTGATAATTAGCATATCATCATCTTTCAATGCTTCTAAAATAGGTGTTAAATATTCATCGATTTCTTCGATAGCTTTTCCATAACCCGCTGGATCGTTTCTGTGTCCGAATAACATATCAGTATCAACAAGGTTTGTGAAAATAATCTCTCTATCTGAATATTCTAGACCTTTTTCATAAGCAATTTCTTCTAAAGGAAGTTCTTCTTTAATTGCTTTTAGAGTTAATTCTAAACCTTCTTTATTTGAACCTGTGTGGATAGCATGAGTGATACCGGATTTTGAGAAAATATCTTCAATTTTACCAATACCGATAACTTTCCCGCCATCATCTTTTATTTCATTCAATAAAGTTGGAGCGATAGGTTCAATTGAGTAATCACGTCTGTCTTTTGAAATTCTTGTTGGTTTTCCGTCAATAACTTTGTATGGTCTGGCAATTACTCTTGATACATAATAATCGTCTTCTGTTAAAATTCTTCTTGCGATTTCGCACCATTTGTATAGCGTTTCAAGTGGAATTAAATCAGTATCAACGGCAATTTGGAATACACTGTCTGCTGATGTATAAATAATCGGGAATTTTGTTGCGTGATGTTCATCGTTTAATTTTTCGATAATTGCAGTTCCGCTTGCAGGGCAGTTAGCTAGAATCCCGCCGCAATTAGTTTCTTTTATAAATTTATCAATCAATTCTTGAGGAAAACCATTTGGAAATGTTGAAAATGCTCTATCTAATACAATTCCTGCAATTTCCCAGTGTCCTGTTGTTGTATCTTTTCCTTTTGATTTTTCAACTAATGTTGCATAAGTTGCAATTGGGTTTTCAACTTTTTTAATTCCCTCAAAATCTTGTATATTCCCTAACCCCATTTTTTCAAGGTTAGGAACGTTTAAACCTTTGTTAAATTCGCAAACGTGTTTTAATGTATTGCATTCAGGTACATCGTTAAATTCACGGCAATCAGGCATAGCACCAATTCCCATTGAATCAATTACCATAATAATTGCTCTTGTCATACTCAATTCCCCCTTTATTTGATATTAGCACAAAAGGGGTTATTTGTACCAGGGTTTAAAATTTTGGATTTGGTTAATTGTGTTGTTATAATTGCCGTCAAAACAGATACATCTGTCATCGATATGTAAATATGCAGGTTCTTTGACATCTGTAATATCTGAAATATATTTATCAAGATTATTTTCTATTAGCCATTTTGTTGTAAGAATTTTGTTTCTTGTTGTGAAAATTTTTATAGTGAAATTTTGGTGTAAATTTTGGATAAATTCTATTGCCCCATCTTTAATTTTTGGGATAATGTTTTCGTCAAAATTCCCGTTATATTCGTTCAAAACCCCATCAAGATCGACTAAGATTGTTTTCTTTTTTGTCATAAAATACTTCCTCTGTTATAAGAATATAACATTATTTTTATTTTATAAATTAGCCATGTTACTATTATTTTTCTTTTTTAAAAACTGGAATGTCATTCCTGTTAATATTCCAAAATATATCACAAAATTGGAATATGAGTCAAGAAATTAGAAACAGAATTGCTATCAATGTGAAAGTTCTTAGAGTTGAAAAGAAATTAAAAAGAGAAGAACTATCTCTTTTGTTGGGTTTTGATAATTCTTATATAAGTAAATTAGAACGTGGTTCTGTAAATATTACCATTGATAGATTATCTAAGATTGCAGAATATTTTGCGGTTGATATTTGTACTTTGTTGAAGAAATAATTATTTATCAACTACCTTAATAAATTGCCTAAAGTCTAGTGTTGGCATATAATTTTTGTATGAAGAAATTTGATTTTTTCAATCAGTATAGGGATCCAGTAATTATTGTTAGGGATTATGAGAATGTTGTTTTTAGAAACAATATTTTTTGTCGTGTTTTCCAACATTTCGGAGATATCAGAAAATTTGCTCATAAAATGAGTTTTGATATGTGTCCTATGGATAGTGAAAATGTTGATTTGTACTCACCTATTTTTCAGGCAATTGTATCAACAGAAAATTTCTTCGCACGTGTAACTTATTTGAATAGTCAAAATCAGTTTGTATATTACGATTTGACTGCGATTAAGCGTGGTGCTTATACGATTATATTTTTGGTTGATGTAACCTCAGAAGTTTTATTACAAGATAAACAAAAAGAACGTGAAGCCTTTCAGAATAAGCTTTCAAAATTGGAAGAAGAAAATGATGAATTGCAAAAAATTCGTCTGAAAGCTCAATCTCAGGCTATCAGAATAGCTTTAATCAACAAAGTATCAAATATTATAAGAGAATCGATGGATATTTCTGTGATTTTAAATTCTGCGTTGAAAGAATTGGCAATAATGTTTGGGTGTTTTAGAGCGTATTATGCCTCTTGGCAGGATTCAGAATTTTGTATTGAAGAAACTTTTGGTGAAAATGCAACTTTGAAAGATAAAAAGATTTCCTTTGATGCACTTGTTATGAAACAGTTGGGAGCAAACAGAATTTCTATTAGCTATTCATTGATGGAATATGTTGGTGCAAGTCCTTTTAAGCAATCTGTTTTGAGGATTGTTGTTCCTGTTTTTCATATGCAAAAAATGATTGGTGCGTTGGTTTTATTGAGTTATCAAAAAAGAGAGTTAAATGAAGAATTGGAAATTTTAGATGCGGTTTCTTCTCAGCTTGGTAACGCAATTATCAGAGCAGAACTTTATCAAAAGAACGCCAAAAACGTTAGAGAATTGAAAAAAACATTAGATGAACTTAAAGAAACTCAACTGCAACTTATTCATTCTGAAAAAATGGCATCATTAGGTCAATTAGTTGCTGGGGTTGCTCATGAAATTAACACTCCTGTTGCTTCAATAAAATCTAATAATTCAATAATCTCAAAACTGATTTCAAAAATTGAACAAGAAGATTTGAAAGAAATGTTTAATGAAATAAATGCTCTTGATAGTGAAGCTATTCAAAGAATAAGTAATATCGTTGTTTCGTTGAAAAAATTTGTTCGTCTTGATGAATCAGAACTTCAGGAAGCAAATATCAATAAAGAACTTGATTTGACGCTTGATTTGATTAGGCATGAAACAAAAAATAAAATTGAAGTTGTGAAAAATTATGGTGATATCCCGCCAATTAAATGCTATCCAAATATGCTAAACCAAGTGTTTACAAATATTTTGGTAAATGCTTGTCAGGCAATTGAAAATGAAGGAAAAATCACGATTACAACAGAATATGCTGAGAATATTTTGACTGTAAAAATAAGAGATACAGGTCGTGGAATCCCTAGAGAAAATCTAAACAAAATATTTACAGCGGGTTACACTACGAAAAATGTAGGAGTTGGGACTGGTTTAGGACTTGCAATTAGTCAAAAAATTATAGATAAGCATAATGGCAAAATCAAGGTAAACAGTGAAGTTGGGGTTGGTACGGAGTTTATTATTACTATCAATTGTGAGTAATAAAAATTTAAGAAATGTAACAACCATTTTTAAATTATCACTAAATTAGAAATATTATTAATTAAACAATTATAAAAATTTTTATAATTATTTATAAAATTGCTGATTTAATTAAAATTATATGTTATAATAGTAGTACAACATAAATAAGTGTCGGAATTACCCTTAATCAACTATCTGACCAAATTGACATAGTAGTAGGAATAAATTTAAGTACTTTATGAATTGTAAACAAAAATTAATATATAGAAGATAATAAAGCAATAATTTTCGAAAAGAAAACTTTATAAAAGAGTAGGTGTGAAAATTATTGTAATAGTGTCGGAGGAAAATAATGACAATTAGTGTGAACAGTAAGAAAAAACAAGTGAAAAAATCGTTTGACGAATTATTAACTGACTTAAGAACAAGTAATTCTGAAAAAGTTAGATATAATGCGGCTCGTATTTTAGGCGAAATGGGTGACTCAAAAGCAGTTGAACCATTAATCGACGTTCTAAAAAATGACAAAAACGGTTCTGTAAGATTATATGCAGCTAGAGCTTTAGGTGAATTAGGCGATTCTGCTGCTACAATCCACTTGATTGAATCTTTACGTGAAGATCGCAACGTTGACGTTAGAGTTCGTGCAGCTCGTGCGTTGGGTCGTTTAGGTGGTGCTATCGTTGTTGAACCACTTGTTGAATCTTTAAACGATGAAAACCCACAAGTTTGTATTACAGCAACTGATGCTTTAATCGAAATCGGTGATGTTGCAACAGATGCTTTAATCGAATCTTTAGATCATGAAAAAGTTAACGTAAGATGTGATGCTACAAGAGCATTAGGCGAAATCGGAAACAAAAAAGCTGTTGATAAAATTATTAACATGTTGTATGACGAATGGGTTAACGTAAGAATTTATGCGGTAACTTCATTAGGTAAATTGAACGATACAAAAGCTGTTCCAGCTTTAATCGATGTTATGAGAAATCGTTCAGAAAACGAATTAGTTAGAGCAGGTGCTGCGGCTGCTTTAGGTGTTCTAAGAGACCAAAGAGCTTTGATGCCGCTAAGAGAATTGATTATGGAAGCTGAAGAACTAGGTGAACTAGAAGATACAGCTCTAAAATCATTCAAAAAAATCATGGCTGCAAACTGGCAATCAATTCCAGGTGCAACTCCTCAGAAAAAACCTGCAGGTACATTTTAATTAGCTAATGGTTGTTTATTATATAAACTGAAAAGGTGGTTCTTTATAGAGCCACCTTTTTTACTTGGCAATTATTATAAAAATAACCGCCGTAGAATCTACGGCGGTCTAATATCGATTTAATATAAAAACTTTTAATTATTCTTCGATAGCTTTTACATCTTCAACAGCTTCTTCAGCTACTTCTTCAACAATACCTGTACGGATTGATGCTTTGTCTGAAGAAATGTTTTTGTCTTTTAATTTTGTAATTTGTCTAGCTAATTTGTCAGCTAGCAAATCGATGCTTGCATACATTGATTCTGCAGCTTCTTCGCAACGAATAACGCCTGCGTTAGTTTTGCATGAAACTTCTGCGATGTGTTTGCCTTCTGCAGCTGGATTTTTGATTACAGATAACACTACATCAATACCTTGAATTTGATCATAGTGAGTTGCAACTTTACCGATTTTTTCTTTTACGTATGCTTTGATTGCATCTGTAATTTCAATGTTTCTGCCGTTTACGTGTATGTGCATTTGTACCTCCAATTTCTATACTAATACTTTCTTAGTATAACACATTTTGAATAATTTTTAAAGGGTAAACCTATTATTCATCTGCTAAAAATTGTGGTAATTCAACGTCAGGAGTACCAATAACTCTAACCAATTCCAAAACTGATGCTTTCATTTGACATTTTTGAGAAGAACCGCTGAAGAAATCTCTATAAAAACATCCTTCGCAATTACATCCTCTCTTATAACACTCTAATGCAGTTGTAGTCCATCTTCTAACCGCTACTGCTCTTCCCATATCCCTACTTCTAAACAATGTATAAATCTCCACTTAAACTTTACTATCCAATCGATATCTTAAATATATACCGACCAATCTCCCCAAAGCCGTTTATATCAATGACTTCCGACTTCATAATTTCATTATAGGAAATAAGTATTTTTTTTCAAGATGAGAACATGCTCTTATGAAGTTTTGTAACGTATCCCTGTAATAGTGCTGAATTCAGCCTTTTGGGATTTTAAAACGGCTAAAACCATGTCATGACATGGTTTTGGAATTTTTGAACCATGTAAACCCATGATAGGACATGGTTTTGCATGGTTTTGTTGCTTATTAAGAATTGTAAAATATTTCACAATTTCCAAAAATTGGGCATGCCCGACTGAATAATTATGAAAAAAGGACAGCTTTCGAATGTGAAATCTGTCCTTAGTTATCGGCTATTTCCCTTAGGTGTGAGAAGAATCACTTCATGCTGTATGATTCATAGCCGTCTGTATTCCGTTCGCCTGTTTTGCATGACCCAAAATCTCCGGGTATAATTCGAACATTGGAATACAAATTTATTATTTTTCTTTAATTTCTAATTTTTTAGGTTCTTTTGTTTCTATATTTTGTTTTGGAATTGTAATTGTTAAAACCCCGTCTTTATATTGTGCATCTGCTTCATCGACTTTGATTGGTTGATCAAAAGAGATTGTTCTTTGGTATTTCCCGTAACGGAATTCTGAAGTGTGATAGCGTTTATTATTCTCATCTTGTTTTTCTTCTTCTTTTTCTTCGTGGGTTTCGGCACAAATTGTCATAAAATCGTTATCGATTTCAACATCAATATTATCTTTTTTTATCCCTGGAAGTTGAACTTTGACTTTGTAGTTATCTTTATTTTGGATAACTTCAATGGCAGGACGCAGAATTGTGTTTTTTATCATATTTAGGGGATGTCCGAATGTATGGGTGATAAATGTATCACGTAGGAAATTATCTAATTCTTGATGAATACTATCAAAATATAATTCAGGTTCTCTGACGATTAAATTGTGTTTCATATAAGCTCCTTTCTATTCTAGATTAAAAGTTTTTTGTGGATTTATCATTGGAAAGATGGATAATTTTTCTTTATTAAATCTTGCACTTTTTTCCAATAGATAAAATAAAACCTTGTAGAAATAATGTTTAAAAAGGAGTGTTTTATGGCGTGTAGAGTTTTATTTTTTGATTATAGACAATCTGAAGAAAAGTTTTTTGAAGAACATAATTTTGAGAATTTTGATATCAAATTTTTTAAAGAAAGTTTGGATGAAAATTTTGTTGAAAATTTAACAGAAGAAGATTTTGAGCAAACTATGATAATTAGTGTTTTTATAAATTCTAATGTTGATGAAAAAGTCATTTCAAAATTTAAAAATCTTAGGATAATTTCTACAAGATCAACGGGGTATGATCATATTTGTTTGGATAGTTGTGCGGGGAAACATATTGCTTTGATAAATGTTGAATCTTATGGTTGTACATCGGTTGCACAATTTACGCTTGCTATGATGCTAATGCTGGTTAGAAATTTATATCCAATGTTGTTGATTCCTGAAAAAAATGATTCTCATAAATTTGAAAATTTGTGTGGGCGTGATTTGAATAAATTAACTCTTGGGGTTATTGGAACGGGAGCTATTGGGGCTGCTGTTTGCAGATATGCTCATTCTTTTGGGATGGATATAATTGCGTGTGATCCTGTTCAGAAAAAAGAGTTGATTGCAGCATTTGATGTTAAATATATGGAAATGAATGAAGTTTTAAAACAGGCAGATATTTTAACTCTTCATTTGCCTTATACAAATGAAAATTATCATATGATTTCTTATGAACAATTAGAGATGATGAAAGATAATTCTTATTTGATAAATGTTTCAAGAGGAGAAGTCATAGATACAAAAGCGTTGTTGGAGTTTACTCAAAAGGGTAAGTTTAAAGGGGTTGCGTTAGATGTTGTTGCTTGTGAAAATCCCTCTAACGATAAAGATAAAACTTCTCTTATGTGTTTTGAAACCTCTCAGGCGGTTAAAGAATTGGCAAAATTACCAAACGTAATTCTAACTCCTCATTTGGCATATGATACAGAAGAAGCCATTTATTATATTTTAGAAGCAACTTTTGAAGGTATTACAGATGTTTTAAAAGGTGGGCATCAATACCGAGTTCTTTAGGTTTTTTCTGCATAATTTGAGCAGAAATTGTACCGAATAAAAAGTCTTTTCTTTTAATAAATTTAAAACCTTGTTGCTCAAATTCTGCGATAAGTTCATCAGGATTTGGAAATCCTTCTTTTGATTTTAAAAGATATTGGTAATGTTTAGCACCATTTTTGCAAATTTTGCAAAGTAGATTAACAAATATATCAAAAGTCTTGCTTAATTTGTTGTGGTTTCCAAAATCTAAATGTAGGAAATATCCGTCATTTTCTAATATCCTATAAATCTCATAAATGGCTTTTTGTCTATCTTCAATATTACGTAGTCCAAAACCTATTGTTGCATATTGAAATTCTTTTTCAGGGAACGGAATATTTGTACAGTCAGCTTGTAAAAATACTCCTTTAGGATTTTTTTCTTTAGCAAGTTTTAACATCTCCGCTGAAAAATCTAAGCCGATAACTTTTGCTCTTGGGTAGATTTTATTTATCAACTTTGTAAAATCACCTGTTCCGCAACACAAATCCAAAACCATTGCTCTTGGTTTGATATCTAGTTCTTTCACACATAAATGTTTAATCAAATAATGTGTGCCAAATGATATCAAGTTGTTTACTTTATCGTAGTAAACAGCAATTTCTTCAAACATAGATTTAATTTTTTCTGGATTTTTGTCGCATGTCATAATGTTAACTCCGTTGCCTAAATTCTATTTTAGCATACAATTATATTATTATGAAAATTGCATTTGTGCCAATAGATAATAGACCTGTTTGTTACACGCTTCCTAAATTGATTTCTCAAATTGATGGTGGGATAGAGTTCTTTTTGCCTGAAAGAAGTCTTTTAGGTGATTTAGAAAATATTGCAAATATCCAAGGGTTGTTTGATTGGTTAAAAGATTTGCCAAAGTTAGATGCTCTTGTTTTGTCTTTAGATACATTAGCTTATGGAGGTTTAATTCCGTCAAGAAGATGTCCTGAAACTTTTGATGAAATTAAATTACGCATTGAAAAATTAAAAGAAATTCTTGTTGAAAAAGAATGTAAGATTTATGCGTTTTCAAGTATTATGAGAATTTCTAATAATAATTACAATCAAGAAGAAAAAGAATATTGGTCAAAATGGGGTAAAAAGATTTTTGATTATTCGTTTCAAACTCATAAGTTAGGTTGTGAAAGTTGTATAACAAATATTATTCCAGCTGAGATTTTGGATGATTATATTGCAACAAGAAAAAGAAATTTTGAGATAAATAAAATTTATCTTGAGTGGCAAAAAGAGGGTTTGTTTGATACTTTAATTTTTTCAAAAGATGATTGTGCTGAATATGGTTTCAATGTCCAAGAAGCAAAATTTTTAGAGGATTTGGGTGGATTTACAAAAACTGGGGCAGATGAAATCCCTTTGAGTTTGTTATCAAGAGCAATTTGTGGTGAAGTTAAAATCTGTCCGATATTTTTAGAGCCAAATTCAAAAGATTTAATCTCAAATTATGAAGATGTTTCTATTGAAAAATCTGTTCAAGGTCAAATAGAATTAGCGGGGGTTAAACTAGTTTCTGAAAATGATGCGGATATT
>JAZSDA010000019.1:0-12627 GCA_045530955.1 Candidatus Gastranaerophilaceae bacterium | reverse complement strand
ATAAATTATTTACTGCACAAAGAATAAATTCATGAAGATATTCTGCTTTTTTACAAAGATTACTTTGTATATATATCCCAGCTACAATAAGAAAGTATATTTCTATAATAAATGTAACTTCAATGTAAGATAGTTTTCCAGAACCTAGACTGATCTCAGGATAGGTATCTCGGACTAATTTACTGATTTCATCTATTAACGAATGCCAACGTTCATTATATAAAAGATCTTTATTAGTCTTTTCCAAAGTTTTAATTACATTATCATTATACATTATTTGATGTAATCTCTCTTCAATGAAAAGGCATTTTTGAGTCAGAGATTTTATTGTTTCTTGGTAGCCTTCATCTTTTGTTTTAAATCTAAGCGCTGGTACTTTCTCCCAGTACTCTTTTGTTATAAAAAATTCATTAGTTTTATTTTGACAAAATAATAGTAAACCTATGTCTCCACTATAGAGATCAACTATTGTATCTATAGCTTTTGGTATTGCGCTTTGTTTATTTGGTGTGGAGTATAATTTCTCTTTGTATAAATCAAATCTAAAATCCATGTATTCGATAAATAAGTCATTTGGCATTGATACCAAAAAATAATCAACTAGGCTATTAGCTAGTCCAATTGCTAAAGACTTAGCATATTTTTCTATACTCTTATTTTTTTCTTGCATAACAAAAGATAAAAAGGAAATAGAAGTAACAGCTATAATAACTTCTGTGAGAAAAATATTTTTTGCATATTCGTGTTCAACATTACAAACATATTCCTTTTTATAGCACGAAGAGCCTATATCAATACATTCAACTATTGCATCTATTATTTTTTTATCTGAACCTATTATTTTTATATAATCTTCTAAATTATAGTTAGATTGTGAATTATCATCATCTTTATTATCATTTGTTTCTTTTATACGTCTGATCGAAGAAATTTTTTCTGAATATAGCTTTTCTTCTGGATTTATTACAAGGATTACAAAAAGTAGAAGTAATGACCCTAAAAACAAAAAAGCAAAGAGATGTTCCATCATATTTTCCTTATCATATTTTTATGCAATGTTATCCGTTACTTTAGTATATCACTAATTCAACATGTGTAAATATTATGAAAAAAATATGTATTTAAAAAAGAAAAAACAAGAGGAGGTACTGCTTATAAAATTAAATTAAGTAGCCTCGAAGAAGTTTATCAAATTAAATACATAAAAGAATATTGCACTAACAAAGATAATTATTAATTCGAATAACTCCCCTTAAATAGAAAAACCATCAGACTTTTGTCTTGATGGTTTTTATTCAGAGGGGATGGGATTCGAACCCACGGTGAGGTTACCCCCACACAACCTTTCCAAGATTGCACCTTAAGCCACTCGGACACCCCTCTAGGTTCTTTTTATTATATTACTGATTATCATTTAAACGTTGTGTTTCGTCAAGTTCAACAACTTCATTTTGATAATATTCTTCAGTTTTTTCAACAGAATGAATTTTTGCATCCGCTAATCTTTCCAAAACCTTAGCGTAATCCATACATTTTTTACCTTTTATTCCTTCTGTTTCCATTTGTATAGAGCCATCAGGCATCAATCTTATTTTTATTTTACCCATAATTTGTACCCTTATACATCAATTGTCAGAACAATAGAATTATCTTCCATCACAGTTTCACTTTCTAGTCGCATATTCTCTTGTTCCAAACGTTCTTTAATCTTGTTATAAGTCATTTCTTGAATATTTAAACCATATTCATCGTTCAAATCGTTAATCAAGTCTTCGCACTCAGCTTTATCTGAAACTTGAGTTACATCAAGAGTATAACCATTTGAACCCTCTTTTTTATAATAGATCATTTCCATACCAAACAACTTACAAGAAACTTCATCACCATTTTCTGCAATCTCTTCTGCACCGTGCTCAGTCAAAGTGTTTAACAAAGTGCCTTTATCCGTATAATTTGTTGTATAAGTATAAACCGCAGTAAAAGTATCATTTATCAATCGTAAATCACGACCTGCAGCAATATTTAATTTTCTAAAAATAATTTCAGCTTCTTTAGTTATAGCAGCATTATTAGAGCCTGAAAATTCAGCCGTAAAGTAACCGTTTTTCAAAACCCAATTCAAAGTTGCATCACTATTTTTCAAAGGGGTTTGGCAATCCGCTTCATAAAACAGATAATTAGCCTCTTTCAAGTACCCTCTAAGTTCTTCTGGTCTAATATTTGTCTGTATTTTAAGATTAGTCAGCCCATAAGTAATATTAGTCCCCTGAACCGCACCTGAAACACCAATATTCAAGATAGTAACTTTCTGTTCAACTTCAAGAGTGTATGTTTTTTCAGAACTATCTTTGAAATATTTAATACTTTGACCGTTTAGATTTGCAACAACTTCATCCTCAGTAGTTGAAAAAATCTCAGTTGCACCCTCTTTTTTTAATGCTGAATATATCTCAGGCATTTTTTGATAAGTTGTATCATATTGATAATAAAAATATTCACTAGATTCAATCAATCTAACATTACGGTTTGCAACTTTATCCAATTCCTTAAAAAAATGTTCACCAAAAACTTGCAAAGATTCCGAATCACAATTCCCTGTCAAGTTCGCAACCATATATTTACCATGATTAATCCATTGAACTTTCAATCCTGTATCCATAAAATAAGGTACGTGAATTCTTTGTTCAGGACAACCAAGTTGCATCATTAAAGGTGATAATTCCTGAAATGTAATATTTGTCAGAACCCTGATTCTTTTAAGATTTTGAGTTGCAACAGCTTTATTTGTAACAGTTTCATCAGCAGCAACACGAAGTTTTTCAGACTTTGCATCTTCTGGATTTATCAAAAATGCCATAGGGTAAGCAACTAAAGTAATAGACATTTACTCATTTACCCCCTAAACATCCAATGCTCTTCCGCCACGTGAGTTATTAACATCTGAACCATCTTCAACATTTGTTGAATACTCAGCCAAATCATCTTTACGTGTTGCGGCAACAGCTCTAACATTCGCCCACTGACGAAGTCCTAAAATCTGTTCTTTTTGAGTTACTGAAAGCGGTACAACGTTTTTAATTGTAGCCTCTAAATCCGCAAACTCTAAAGGACGTTTATTGAAAAATGCTTCATACAAAGCTGTAATAACAACTTGTTCAATTTCCGCACCAACAAAGCCTTCTGTCATATCTGCAAGTTTTCCAAAAAGTTCATCATTAACTTCTAACTTACTTGCAACTTCTTTGTCTTTTAGTCTTTTTGCAAGGTGAAGTTTAAAAATTTCCTTACGTTCTCTATGAGTTGGCAAGTCAACAAAGAAAATTTCATCAAAACGACCTTTTCTTAAAAGTTCTGCAGGAAGCCCACTGATATTGTTTGCAGTAGCAATAACAAACACAGGAGCAGTCTTTTCTTGCATCCAAGTTAGGAAAGTACCAAAAATTCTTGAAGAAGTACCGCTATCACCACTTGAATTTGAACCCATCCCGCTTAAACTCTTTTCAATTTCATCAACCCAAAGAATAGATGGAGCAACAGCTTCAGCAGTTTTAATAGCTTTTCTCATATTTTCTTCAGAGCTACCAACAATACCTGAGAAAATTTTACCGAAATCCAATTTTAATAATGGTAATTGCCAAGCTGCACTCATAGCTTTAGCTGTCAAACTCTTACCGCAACCAGGAACCCCTGTAATTAAAACACCTTTTGGAGCAGGTAAACAGTATTTCTTAGCGGATTCTGACCAAGAATTATTACGTTTATTTAGCCAATTTTTAAGATTTTCCAAACCTCCAACGTCCGAAATTTGAATATCTGTATTGATAAATTCCAAAATTCCTGTTTTCTTAATTACTTGCATTTTTTCACTAAGAATAATTGATAAATCTTTGCCATCGATTTTACCATCATTAACCATTGATAGGGCAAAAGCGTTTTCTGCTTCTTGTAAAGTCAAACCTAATGCAGCTTTGCAAAGTTTTTCTTTACCTTCATCATTTAAGTCAGAAGTATCAATTTGATTATTTTGAGAAACCATCTTATCTAATTTAGCTTTAATTTCTTCTAATGTTGGTAACGGTAAATCAACAATAGTAACTTCTTTTTGCATTGATTCAGGAATAAGAAGTTCAGATGCAATAAAAATAACATTCTTTCTGAATTTACTTGTTTTTAATTCACCAATAATATCTCTCAAACGTCTAACAACATTATAATCAACTTGACGACCTTTCACCCCGAAATACACGTGAAAATCGCACATCACAAACACTGCATTTTTACTGCAATCACGGATAAAATCAATAGCTTTATCAGGACTGCTTGTGCCCTCAACTTTTTTACCATCTAATAAAAAGCCGTTAGTTTGAGTCCAAATATAAACTTCACGTGGAACACGGATTAACTTTTCTGATTTTGCAAGTTTTTTAATTACAGAAAGAGCTCTTTCTTCTTCCCACGTTGTGATGTAAATGTATGGAAATCTTGCTCTAAATAATTTTGATAGTTGTGATGTAATATTGTTAGTCATAGTTATAAACCTCTCATTGGCTTTATTTTACATTATTTTTGCCAAGTTGTAAACAAAAACTTCTTCTAATCTGTTCAAAATCCCCCATACCATTGATTTCCAGCTTCCCATCTTCTCCAATTCTAGCTTCTATTTTGTTTTTGTACTGAGAAAGGATTTCCTGACTATAAAAATCTGTCAAAAATATATAACGCTGATTAGAAGACCCTACCCACGGTCTTGATAGGTCATATTTATCTTGTTCAAAACCTCCATCAATAAGTAAATCAATATTAGATAAGAAAAGATTTACCGCATCATCATTTTTAGCTTGCAATTCTTCTATGGTATAACCCGTAAAACAAAGGACTGAAAGCCCTAACGCTTTAATTTTGATAGACAATTTGGCTAACTCTTCAGCTTGCTCAAATGGCTCACCACCTAAAAAAGTTACTCCCTCAATATCTTGGACTTCATTTATTTGGTGAAACAAATCATCAACAGAATACTCAGTCCCAACTCCAAATTCCCAAGTATCCTTTGCCCAGCAATCAGGACAGTGTTTTTTACACCCTTGAACCCAAATACAAAAGCGTTTCCCAGGCCCCTCAACTTGAGTATTTTTCAGAAGTTTAAATACGTTAACCATTAGAAATCAACAACCCTACCGTCTGAAATTTCATCCTCTTCAGTTTTTTCAACAGGTTTACCTATAACAATCATTGGTTTAATTTTTTGAATAAAATGATCTTTCACTTTTGCAACCGCAAAAAACTCATCATCAGATTTAAATAACCCGTTCAAATCTCTGTATTCAACAATTTTCTTTGCACCTACTATATTTATTCCAGGTAAAATAGCAATTTCACTGGCTGTTGCAAAATTTACATCAATTTTATTTGAACCTGAGGAAAGGATATCACCTAAATCACTAAAGTGCTGAGCTTCAGCTTCTTTTGGAACATATGCTGCCTGTTCTTGAATATCAGAAAGATTAGTAAACGCTATATCTTTTTGAGCCTTTGGAACATATTGTTCTTGCTCTTGAATATTATCAATATCAACAAATCTTGCACCTTTATCATTGACTTTGTTTGAGCCATCAGCAAAAGAATCTGCTTGAACATCACCCATTTCAACAAACTTTGGACCTTGATTAGATTTGTCTATTTTCATTTCTTTTTTCTTTGGAGTTACAGGCATATCAAGAGTAATTATTTCAACATCTGTATCGTAACTATAAAAAGTAGCCAATGATTCTAAGGTCATATAGCTATCAAAAACCTTACAAACTCTATACCAAGCCTTATTCACATTAAGTTTACCTTTTTGCAAAGTAAACATTCTTTTTGCACGTCTTTTATCGGCAAAATTATCCATTACTACAATCTTTTCATCAGGAGTGTAGATTATAGTAACATTTTCATTATGTAACGCATTATCCCTAAGCACAAATTGTCTATTTACAAGTTTGATACTTGTTTTGTATATAAGATTCAAGAAGAAATGTCTTACAACAAAAAATGTAATACCACACAAAACAATAATAACTAAACCTGTTTTAAAAGCTTCTGGTCGCTCTAAAAACAGTGCAATCAAAAAAGCTACAAGTGCAATTATTAAGTTAAAACCATGATTTCTTCTGTGATATCTAAACATAATACAACAATATCACAGATTAAATTATTTTGATGATGTAAATAGATGATTTTATGCTAGAATCAAACTATGCAAAAGAAAGTTTCGACACTGAATAAACCTCTTAATGGTGAGATTACAATTCCTGCGGACAAATCAATTTCACACAGGGCTGTAATGTTCTCTTCGCTTGCAAAAGGCAAATCTATTATTCGGAATTTTTCAGATGGTCAAGATCCGCTTACAACACTAAAAATCTTTAATCAACTTGGGGTTGAAAGTGAAATCAAAGAAAACGAAATTGTTATAAAATCAAATGGAATATTAAAACAGAGTATAGCACACCTTGATTGTGGAAACTCAGGAACTACAATGCGTTTAGTTTCAGGGATTTTAGCAGGTCAAAGTTTCAATTCCGTTTTAATTGGGGATGATAGTTTATCAAAACGCCCAATGAAAAGAATTATTGAACCTTTAACTCAGATGGGTGCAATTATAAAATCAAATGAATTTAAAGCTCCATTAGAAATCACAGGTCAAGACTTACACTCCATTGATTACTCATCACAAATCGCATCCGCTCAAGTTAAATCTTGTATATTACTTGCTGGATTAGGAGTAAATGATGGAATTACATCCGTTACCGAACCATACGTTTCAAGAAATCATACAGAACTTATGCTAAAAGCTATGGGTGCAAATATCACAACTAATGGCACAAAAGTTTCAATCCAAAAATCAGAACTTTCACCTATCGAAATTGATATTTGCGGTGATATTTCGTCTGCTGCATATTTTATCGTTGCGGCTTTAATTGTTCCAAACTCAAAAATAATATTAAAAAATGTCGGACTTAACCCAACAAGAACAGGAATTTTAGATATAGCACAAAAAATGGGGGCAAATATCAAAATTCTTGATGAAAAAGAAGTTTATGGAGAAAAAGTTGGGGATATTCAAATCGAATATTCAGAACTAAATGGTTGCGAAATCTCAGGAGAAATTATTCCACGTCTGATTGATGAAATTCCTGTCATCGCAGTTCTTGCAACTCAAGCAAAAGGACAAACTATTATTAAAGATGCTCAAGACCTACGCAACAAAGAATCAGATAGAATTACCTCTGTTGTAACTGAGCTAAAAAAACTTGGTGCAGATATTGAAGAAACCCCAGACGGTATGATAATCAGGGGTAAATACAAGTTATCGGGCAATTGCGAAGTCGAAACTTATCACGACCATAGGCTTGCTATGAGTTTATATGTTGCGGGTTTAATTTGTGAAAAAGAAATTTTAATTAACGGATTTGAATGGGTAGATATTTCATTCCCTACATTTGAAGAACTATTCATATCATTAAATAAATAACAAATTTATTTTTTAGGGGTTTTAAAATAAATATCATGAAGATATTACCGATAAATTTTGTAGAAACTAATAAAACACGAAATAATACAAATAATTCTCAGACAAATAAACTAGAACTTATAAACTCGACACCTCAAGTTAAAGTTCCATCAAATTTGTCGCAAGTGTATTTCACTGGCATTATTCCAAGGGCAAATCGTCTTGCAAAATCTGATTATTTAATATCTTCATATATTGCTGAAATTGGCAAGGCTCGTAGATTTCACGGAGATAGAGCAGTTGTTGACCTATCAATGGGAAACCCAGATTTAACACCACCAGAAAAAGCTAAAAAAGTATTACAAGAGAAAGTAAACGACCTTTGGTCACATAGATATAACAGTCCAAAAGGTGAAGGAACACTATTTCATACAGTTAGTGCTTGGATGAAAAAAAGATTTAACGTAGAAATAAACCCAAGAACTGAAGTTATGGCAACTTCAGGTTCATCAGATGCTGTTGACCATATTTTTACAGCATACGCAAACCACGGGGATAAAATTCTTGTCCCAAACCCAGGCTATTCTCTATATGACGATTTAATTACTCGACACGACTTGGTTAAAGTTCCTTTCAATTTAGATGCTAAAAAAGGTTACTTACCAGATTTTTCAACAATGCCAGATGATGCAAAAATTTTAATATTAAATTATCCACATAACCCAACAGGCTCGTTTGCACCAAAAGAAATGTTTGAAGCCGCCGTAAAATGGGCAAAAGAGACACAAACCCTAATAATTCACGACATGGATAATAGTGAAATTACACATTCTGGAATTAAACCACCTAGCATTATGCAAGTTGATGGAGCAAAAGAAGTCGCGTATCAAGTGCATACAATGAGCAAAGCACAAAGTATGCCAGGGTTTAGAGTTGCTTTTACTGTAAGTGACTCTGAAAACATTGCCAACTTATTAGATGCAAAATACTTATCAGGCGGAAGCGTTTATGTACCAGTTCAACACGCAGCAGCGGCAGCATTAAAAGACGAAGAAGGTTATATTGATAAAGTCAATAAAATATACAGAAATCGCAAAAACACTGCTATCAATTGGTTAAACAAACTTGGTAGTGACGCAAAACCAACAGATGGAACCTACTATTTATGGACAAAAATTCCACCAGAATTCACCTCAGATGAATTTTTTAAATACGTACTTCATAAGGCTCACGTTGCATTCACCCCAGGAGATGTCTTCGGAAGCAACGGTGAAGGTTATGTAAGAATTGTAATGTCTGCAGACGAAAATGTAATAAACAAATGTTTTGAACGTATTCAAAAAGCAGGTATCCGTTTTGATACACCAAAATCCCAATTGCCTCAACATATTCAAGACGAAATCAGACAAATGGCAGAGGGTACATATTCTATTGAACCAAAATCAGATAGAGATTTCAGACAATATATTAGTTCATTAAAGACTCTAAGAGAAGAATTATTACAAAGATTTGCGTCAAAAGATACAAAATTCCAACAACTAATTCCACAAGAAAACGTAGAACTTCCTTGGAATATCTTAAAAAATGGACAAAGTGTTTATGTCCAAAATATACAAGAAGCAAAACCTTTATTTGCTGAAATTACAGACATTACACCATTTAGCAACAAAGCTGAATATAAAAAACTTGCCTCAGAAATCAAAAGACAGTGGCTTAAAAAAGATTATCTACAAGCAGATATTTTACCTCCATATAAATCACTCACATTCTACCCTGACGCACATTATTTCACACTAAGAACTGATGATGGCAGATTACAAGCACTTGCAAACGTTGAAATCCAAAATGATGGGGTTGTTTGGGGTAGAAGTCTTAACACTGCACCGTGGAACCAAGGCAAAAATGGAGAAATTAGAGGCTGTGGTAAAGCAATCATTGCAAGAATGGTAAGTTTCTGTCTTGAAACAGGAAATAAAGTACTAAAATTTGCAACAGACAAACCTGAAAACATAAGACTTTATAAAAGTATTGGAATGATAGAAGATGGAACAAGAAACTTTGGTGGAACTATTCATACCGTACTTAAATTTGATGAAGAAGGTATGAAAACTTTCTTGAACAAATACCAAATCAATTTAAGTTTCTAAATTACTCTTTTACCCCACCTTGCAAAATATCATTGATGAAGTATTTTTTACCCAACAAAAATACACCAACAACAGGGATTGTACAAATCACAGAACAAGCCAACAAATCGCCCCACAAAGTGAGTTCTCTAAAACTTCCCTTAAATATTGCTAACCCAACAGGTAAAGTTCTCATAGATTCTGTGTTGGTAACAATCAACGGCCACATAAAACTATTCCAAGTAGTTACAAATGTGAATATCGAAAGCGTTGCAATTGCAGGAATTGATAGAGGCAAAGCAATTTTAAAAAATGTAGTAAAAATATTACATCCATCAATTTTAGCCGATTCTTCCAAATCCTTAGGCAAGCCCAAGAAATATTGCCTCATCATAAATATTCCAAACCCACCAAATAACCCTGGCAAAATCAACGCTTGATAAGTATTTATCCACTCAAGTTGCCTCATCAAAAAGAATAATGGAATTATATTAACTTGAGGTGGAACAAGCATTGTAATAAGAATAATTAAAAACAAAACATCTCTGAATTTAAACGTCAATCTTGCAAAAGCATACCCAGCCAACGCAGAAAACAAAACTTGTCCAATAGTTGTAACAACTGCGACAAACAAACTATTTACAAAATATTTCCACATAGGGATTTTTTCAAAAACACTTGAATAATTTTCCAAGGTTAACGGTGAATAAAATAATTTGCCCCCTTGATTGAAAATTTCACCATTTGGCACAAGCGAAAGATTAATCATTGCAAAAAACGGATACAGCATTGATATTGCAATCAACACTAAACAAAAATAACCAACAATCTTTCTCCAATTTTTCATAAAAAAATTATATCATATATTGCAAAATATTAGCAAAATTTCATCTTCACAGACTTAAAACAGATATGAGAATTCTCCCAATTTCGTATAACTTATTCTGGCAAAATAAAATCCCGCAAAACTATTCATCTTACATTTCAACAATAACCCTAAAACAAGATGAAGTGAGTTTTAGTGGAAATTCTGGAATGAGTGATGATGAGTACGCAATAAAGTATAAATCCGTAACCCAACAGCTTTATACAAGACTAAAACAAGAAAATTTAGACACTGCAAAATTCAAAGATTTTCCAATTTATCTTGAAAAAGATACTGTTGATTTTGCACAAGACTTAATCAAAGATAAAGAATTTCCAATTCATCTTATAACAAATGTTATCGGTGAAATCAGCGGGGTTAATATCCTTAAACCATACGTAAAAGAAAACTACAAATTATACGTAAAAATGTACAATCAATGTATAAATAATCCTGATAATTACACCCCTTTACACCAAGCCCCGCTATCCAAAGATGACATAGATAAATTCTTTGATAAAAAAGCAAAAGATCTTTTAATTTTATCAGGATTAGGGGATGAAGAACTAAATGACATCATCTTAAGAAAAAGATTTGATAAAGCTCCTGAATACCTAAAACAAGTATCCAGATTGTTCAAATTCCAAAAATATGAACTCCTAAAGCAAGGTCTAAAATGTAAAAATCCAAACGGTCAACCTTTAAAACCTAACCAAAAATTTGAATTACTTGAACTATTTAATGCCTATGGGGTAACTCATTCTGCCCCAACAATAATATCTAAAATGGTTAAATCAGGCACAATTAATATTACACAACTAAAAGAAAATCTTTTTGACCAAATTTGGCAAAGTTGTGAATATTCAAAAGATGATTTAGCTCAAATTCCTAAGAAAAAATTATACTCTTGGGATATGACATATTTATATTTGCTTCCAAAACACTTACAGACAAACAGAAGCGATTTTATAGACATTATAAAAATGGGAAATTCAAGAAAGAATTTCAAAACAATTATCCTTGATAAAACAAACGAATTTGGACAAAATAACGAAAAGACAAAAAATAGATTTAAAAATCAAAATTTAGATTTTGCAAAATGGTTTACCCCACCGCAAGAAATTAATCGACACCTTGTAATCAACGACCACAATGCAGGAGTTTTGGAAAATACCTGTGTCCAATTTGAAGAAAACGTTAATCTCCTAAGAAAAATTCGTGTCGGTGATAAGTATCCTGTAAAAATTCTCATAGACAAAAGATACAAAAATTTTATACAAGATGATGAATTTGTTATTCCTGAAGATATGAGAAATAACAGAGTAAAACTTAGAAACTTAATAAGCGGATTCAAAGAAGATATGCGACCTGTCGCCCAAAGAACTGTTCACAACGTAAACAACAATAAAGACCACGAAACATTAGAACGTGCAACGCTAACAATGACAATACTAAATCACTTAGACGGACTAATTGTATCAGCGTGGGAAATTCCTGAAAGTTTTGAACTGCATAGAAACTTAGATTTAACAATAAAAATGTGGGATAGAATTCCACAAAAAGACCTATTCCAAGGAAATTATTCAACTTGTTGTATTGGTATGGGTGAATTTAACGCACAAGCAATGACTACATACCTAAGAAACGCCGCATTTAATATGATTGAAATTATCGATAACAATACTTCAAATACAATCGGTAATGCACTTTGCTATTACGCACTTGACGGGGATAAAAAACCTATTTTAATCCTTGATAATATCGAAATAAACAACAATTTCAAAGCAACACAAGATGCAAGACAACATATCCGTAATGAAATTTTTGAATACTGTAAAAACTTAAATAAAATTGTAGCAAAAGATGAGAATTTGCCGATATATTTGGGTGATTCATATAATGATGTACCAACATATGATTTAGAAGAATTTGAAGATAAACATATTACTCTACTTGGAAAAGTTGATACAAATATGACTTACCTTGATGCATTTAAAGGATGGGTTACAGATAAATTAATTCAAGGGAATATCTCATTATTAAAAGCCCAATAAACTAAAACTTTACAATAAACATTTAAAGGTTTATAATTTAGCTATGAAATTTCTAGAAAAATTAAATCCTAATGAAGAGTCTAAGTTATA
>JAZSDA010000029.1:0-64397 GCA_045530955.1 Candidatus Gastranaerophilaceae bacterium | reverse complement strand
TATTGTTGTAAATTTCAATATTTGTCGAATCCGACCAATAAATCTTTTTCGGATTTAGACCAAGTTCAGCCTTAGTAGATGCCTGATTAATTCCACCAGACAAATCAAAATAATTAATGTCCATAAATTTAACCCCTTAAATTTTCTTTGTACCAACGAACTTTTGAACGAATAAAATTCCCCACATCCTCTTGTGCTACCCAAGAGTAAGGTGGCAAATAAACAATATCGATTTTCCCCGCACTAGATGTTTTCGGATTTAATTTCCCAAACTCATAATGAGTCATAACAGTAAGGTTTGATACATTTAGCTTGTATTTTTCACAAAGTTGAGCAACAAACTTCATTCCAGCTTCAAATTGAACTTTCGAAATTGGGAAATCCCCACAATTTGTTTTAGATTTAAACCCATACATTCCACAAAAGCACACCCCAACAGAATCTGTATTACCTCCTCCTGTATGAGCGGCATAAAATCCATCAGTGCAGTTATCATTATCTTCAGGCTTGTAATTACCGGTATAAACCCTGCCCTCTACATCTATAAGAAAATGATAATATTTTTTTTCAAATTCACTTGGATAATACCTACCTGCACTCCAATGTAAAATTATTCTTTTAACCATAAAATTCCTCAAACTATATCCCACTTTGGATGATAGTGCTTGTACAACGCAACAGCATTAGTTCTATTTCTTGCGTCGAGAGTTAGTATTATTGAAGAAATATGAGTTTGAACCGTTCGTGTTGACATCTGCAATTTTTGAGAAATCTCTTTATCCGAGAAACCTTTAGCAACTAATGTTAAAATCTGAAGCTTTTTCGGGGATAATTTCATTTTACACCTCTATTAGTTTATTAAACTTATGTTACCCTAAGATAAGTAGCAAAAGTTAATAATATCTCCGTTTTTAAAAAGAGAAGAGAGGATATTTTATAAATTGGATAGGGAGGAATCCATACCCTCTCTTGATTTTAATAAGTTGAGAGTTATCAGTGACTATAAAAGTCTTAAGGAATAAAACTATATCTATTACCCTGCTATTTATCAGAAATTTACTTGTAAGATTTATCTCTTTTTATTGCAAGACAACTAAACTATCTCAGTAAGCCCTTTACTCAAATAGCGAAACATATCCCACAAACATACTTCTTATGTCTTGTAATTAAAAATCAAACTTTTTGGTTTGCTATTGCTTAATTACACTCCCAGTATAATGGATTTTTTTAAGAAAAAAAGTCCGTATTTTTACGTACGTAAAAATCCTCACTACCCAACTCTGAAAACAGTTGCAAGAGTAGAGGTTTGACGATTTTAAAATTGGTCGCATTTACAAAAATTTACACACTGATTTTGGTGAAATTTATACATTTTTTTAAAAAGTTGCCATATTTTTTACCCGTTTTAAAATAGAAATATGGGGAATATATTACTAATAAGTGAAAATGATGAGATTTTTAACAAGTACAAAAAGTTGTTAGATAATAATATTTACAACTTTAACTCTTGTTGTACCCCTACATCTATTTTTGATTTAATTGAAATTTCACCGATTGATATCGTTTTAATTGACGAATTTACAGAAAATTTAAATCTTTTACTGACAATCAAACGTATCAAATCAAAACAAGATAATGCACAAATTATTTTACTATCCAACGGTGAAAACCTTGATGAGGAAATTTCAAAACTTATTAGCGGATATATTTTGAAAAATTATTCAGATGAATTAATTATTTCAACAATAAATTCTCATTTAAAAACAAAAGAAAAACTAGACATTTTATCTGGCAAAAACAAAGATTTAGCGGATAGTTTATATCGTCTGAATGTTCTTTATAATACAAGTTCTCAGTTTGCAGGAACATTAGACACTAAAGAACTTTTAAATTATATGATTGAAGGTTTGGATAAATCACTAAGTTTTGATTTGGCTTGCACAATTTCATTTGGGTTTGAGCAAGAACCTGTTTTAATCATCAATTCGCTTTACGATATTTCAGAAGAAATTATGAGTGCGTTAAAACTAAGAGCGATTTTAAACTATAAATCTCTATTTGAAAACAGCCAAGCACCATTTGAAATCGATGATAAAAACTTAAAAATTATCAAAAATATTAAAAATCCAAACAACAAATTTACGTTCACAATTTTCCAATTTGATAATATGTTCGCACCAATTGACTTGGGAGATAACTTCTTTGGATGTATTGAAATTTTTAAAGAAAATCCATTCACAACAGATGATGCAACATATTTCCAAACAATCGTACAACAGGTTTCTCTTCCGTTAAAAAGTGCGGGATTATACAAAGAAATTATTCATAAAAACGAAGAATTGGAAAAACTTGAAAGAGTAAAATCTGAATTCATTTCAATTGTCTCTCATGAACTCAGAACTCCACTTACACCAATAAAAAATGCACTAAGCATTTTAGCAAGTGGCAGATGCGGACACTTAGAAGAAAACGCAATGAAGTTTGTTGATATGGCAAAAAGAAACGTTGAAAACCTTACAAATATAATCAACGACATTCTTGACATCAACAAAATTGAAGCAGGTAAAATGGATTTCAATTACAAATTAATGAATATCCACTCTGTTATTGAAAATGTTAGAGCTAATTTTGATTGTGTAGCAAAAGAACATGAAATTATCTTTAACACACAAGAACAAGACAATTTACCTGATATTTACGCTGACTCTCAACGTTTAGGACAGGTTCTTACAAACCTTGTTTCTAACGCAATCAAATTCACTCCAAAAGGTAAAAATATCACAATTAAATCTGAACTTAAAAATTCAAATGACATTTACAAAAATCCTCATTTTGAAAATGAATTAAAATCTTTAGACGGAAACTATATCGTTGTCAGTGTTGTTGATGAGGGCATTGGCATTAAAGAATCTGATTTACTAAAAGCTTTTGATAAATTTACCCAAATTGAAAACTCTCTATCAAGAAAAGTTGGTGGTACCGGTTTAGGGCTACCTATTGCAAAACAACTTATCAAAGCACACAAAGGTACAATTTGGTGTGATAGTGAAGAGAACAAAGGATCAAGTTTCCATTTTGCATTACCTATTGCAACAGAATCTGTTGAAGGCGAAACCATCCAAAAAGAACTTTTGTAATATAATAAAAATATGAGCAATACAAAAAGAAAAATTAGTATATTAGGTTCAACAGGTTCTATCGGGACACAAGCTCTTGAAGTTATTGAAAAACTTCAAGATAAGTTTGAGATAATCGCATTAACAGGTGGCAATAACGCCGAACTTTTAAGACAACAAGCCGAAAAATTTCAACCAAAATACATTTGTGCAACTTGTCCTGCCGAACTTTTAAAAGGGAATCATAATGCTAAAATTTTACAAGGTTCTGATGGACTTAATGAAATTTGCTCAAACAAAGAAAATGATATTATTCTTGTCGCCGTTTCAGGTAAAATCGGATTAAAACCAACCCTAAAAGCAATTGAAAACAGGATTGATATAGCACTTGCAAACAAAGAAACACTTGTTATGGCAGGTGATATTGTTATGGCAAAAGCAAAAGAAGCAGGAGTAAATATCATCCCTGTTGATAGTGAACACTGTGCAATTCACCAATGTATAAAAGATATTTCTCAAGTTGAAAAATTAATCGTTACAGCAAGTGGCGGCCCATTTTTAAGAAAATCAATTGAGGATATGAAAAATGGCACAGTTACAGAAGCTCTGGCTCATCCACGCTGGAATATGGGAAGAAAAATCACAGTTGATTCTGCGACATTGATGAATAAAGGGTTAGAAATCATTGAAGCACACCACTTGTTCAATATGCCATACAACAAAATCGATGTTGTTATACATCCGCAAAGTATTATTCACTCAGCAATCGAATACGTTGACGGTAGTGTTATTGCTCAAATCGGACTACCTAGTATGCATATCCCAATCCAATATGCTATCACATATCCTGAGCGTTATGAAGGTATCAAATCAAAAAGTTTTAGTTTTTCAGAAATCGCAAGATTAGATTTTGAAGAACCTGATTATGAAAAATTCCCGACACTAAAACTTGCTTACCAAGCAGGACAAACCGGCGGAAGTGTAACAGTATGCTTAAATGCAGCAAATGAAGAAGCAGTTTTTGCATTTTTAGACGGTAAAATTAAATTATTTGATATTTATACAATTACAGAAAAGATGATGTCAAAACACGATGTTATCAAAACCCCAACAATTGATGAGATTTTTGAAATCGATAATGAAATCAGAACAAAAACAAAAGAGTTAATTAAATTTTAAGTTTATCTAAAACAAAAAGAATTCCAAGTAAAAAATGGTAAACAATTTTCACAATTACCCAAGAAAAAGCCAACAAACTTAAACCTAACGGGATTGCTGCAAAAACTAATTCTGCAACAAATAAAATCGCAGCCTGACATCTACCCATTTCAGTTTTATTGTTAACAAATTCGCTTAAAATCCCACTTTCAAGATAACTTTTAACCTCATCATCAATACATTCATGAGCAACACTTGGGAAATATCGACACATCTCAGCTTTAACCATAAAAAATTTGTCCGCACCCAACATATGAGCAGAATTATATTTTAGTAACTCATAACGCTTAATTTTATCCCCAACATTCATAGTTAGATAAACATTTTTAAAACATTCACTACATTCAACATTTAAAAAATCCGAAGCCGTATAGAATTTTTCAACCACAAATTCTTTACCTTTACGTTTTAGAATTGAAACTCCTGACTCAGAAAAACTAATTATCCTATTATTATTTTTCAAATCATTCAAACCAAAACAAACAGCAAGAACAAAAAAGAAAAAACAAACCCATTTTGAAATATCAGAACTAAAGGCACTATACGCCCAAATAGCAACCATTCCACCCCAAAATATAATTGGCAAAAATCTCAACACAAATACAAAAAACGGATTTCTTTTTAGTTCAATTCTTCTTTCTAACATAATCTCTCCTGTTAAAAGAATTGTAACATCTTTTACACTGTTTGCAAATATATGTTATACTGTAAAATACAGAAGGATTAGGGGAAAGTATGAAAAAAATTCTTATTGTAGATGATGAACAAGACATTGTAGAAAGTCTTAAATTTGTACTAGAGAATTGTGATTATTCTTGCTATTGTGCTTATAATGGCGAAGACGGGCTTAAACTTGCACGCGAAATTGTGCCTGATTTAATCATCTTAGACGTTATGATGCCAAGAATTAACGGATTTAAAATCAGCAGATTATTAAAATTTGATGCTAAATACAAAAACATCCCGATTTTAATGATTACTGCACGTTCTCAAGAAGAAGATAAACTTATTGGGGAAGAAACAGGTGCAGACGAATACATCACAAAACCATTTGATCTTGATGATGTAGTAAAAACAGTTCAAAAATATCTAGGGTAATAATAAAATATCCTCTCCAAGGGTGAGGGTAAAATGAGGGTTTTTCCACATAAAATGAATATCATTACAAACAAAACACTTGAAACATTAAAATATGACTTAGTTAGAGAAGGACTTGTGCAATACGAAGTTGTTGAGCAGGCTGAAGAAATTGCAAACGCTCAAAATATCAACATCGGACAAGCACTAATTAACTCTGGATTTTTGACAGAAGAACAATTGATTAAATTCTTAGAATCAAAACTTCACACTCCTTTTGTTGACTTAAACGATTATCAACTTGACCCAAAATGTTTAAAATACATCAGCTACTCTGATGCAAGAAGATATAAAATTATTCCATTATTCAAAATCGAAAACACACTCACTGTTGCAATGGCAGACCCTAGAGATTTGTTTGCGATTGATAAGATTATGGAAAGTGCAGAATGCGAAATTGATCCTGTTTTATCTTCAGAAGAAAGTATTCTGAAAAAAATCGATGAATCTTACAAAATCGATGTAACTGTCGGCAATATCTCAACCGATTCAAATTCAGGATATGATTGGCAAGATGAACTTCACAAAGAAGATTTGAGCGATAACCACATCCAAAAAATTATTCGTGCAATTTTAAAACAAGCAATCCTTGAAGGAATTCATGAAGTAACATTCCAAGGCGAAGAAGAAGGATTGGGCGTAAACTTCAAAAAACACGGCGAATTAAACAACAAAGGCGTTATTCCAACTGCCCTTGTAACACTATTTGCTGCGAAATTAAAAACATTATCGGAACTTGATCCATCAGTTTCAGAAGTTCCACAACTTGGCAAACTATGCTTCAAAGTTGATAATATTATTGTTATTGCCAGTGTTTCAACATTCCCAACAATTATGGGTGAAAGAATTTTCTTAAAAATCTACAAACCACCAAAAGCGTTAGATGAGATTATTTCTAACAAAACAGAACTATCAGAAATTAAACTTTCATTAGAAAAACCTGGTATTATTTTGGTTTGCGGTTCATCATTAAGCGGTAAAACTCACGTAATTTATTCACTTTTACTTGAGGCTGCAAAGTCAAAAGCTAAAAATATTATGACTCTTGAAAGTATCTCAAAATATGAACTTAAAGGGGTTAACCAATGTGAATTCAATGAAAACGTTGGCTTTAATATGGATAAAGCAACACGATTTATTGAGTTCCAAAATCCTGATATTATCTATCTTGAGGGCATAAAATCAAAAGAATCTTTTGATTACTTCTCAAGTCTTGTTTATAACGACAAAACTATAATTATGGAATTTTTAGCAAACAACATGGAAGATTTGAGAAACAAAATGTCATTCTCAGATTTTGATACACTAAAATCAATAATCTCAAGTATGGTATTCATCCATTCTCAAAACAGTGTCGAAGTATTTAACAGAGAATCTTTGCAAAAATACTTAGGCTAAAAACCTTGCCATTGTAAACTGTTGTAAAAATTACACTTATTTTATAGCCCCAATAACGCACTTGTAGTATGATAAAATCCGTACACTAGAAGAGGATATTTATTATGTCAAAACAAAAAGCAAACATTGCAATTTTAGGTGCAACAGGCGTAGTTGGAAGAGAAATTACAAAAATTGTTGATGAATTAAAAGTAGATTTTGGTTCAATCAAGTTTTTATCAAGTGCAAAATCAGCAGGCACGAAGATTCAATTCCAAGGTAAGGAATACACTGTTGAAGAAGCAACACCTGAAAGTTTTGACGGTGTAAATATTGTATTAGCATCAGCTGGTGGTTCAACATCACAAAAATTTGCTCCTGAAATCGTAAAACGTGGCGGAGTTTTAATTGATAACTCATCAGCATTCAGAATGGAAGAAGATGTACCTCTAGTAATTGCTTATGTTAACGATGAAGATTTAAGAAAACACAAAGGTATTATCGCTAACCCTAACTGCTCAACTTCACAATTGATGCTAGTTTTGAAACCGCTTCATGAAAAATTTGGTATCAAAAAACTTATCGTTTCAACATACCAAGCAGTATCAGGAGCAGGTCTAAAAGCGATTAACGAATTAACAGAAAACACAAAAGCAACTTTGGCAGGTGAAGATTTTACAAACGAAGCCTTCAAAAAACCGATTTCATTCAACGTAATTCCACAAATTGACGTGTTCTGTGAAAACGGTTACACAAAAGAAGAAATGAAAGTTGTAAAAGAAACTAAAAAAATTCTTCACTTACCACAAGAGTTGCCAATTTCATGTACAGCTGCAAGGGTTCCTGTTTATAACGGACACTCAGAAGCTGTTGATATTGAATTTGAAAACCCAGTTACCCCAGAAGAAGTTCGTGAAATCTTAAAAGATTCTTTCGGACTTACAGTTATCGATAACCCTGACAATTTCGAATACCCAACAACACGTGATGCTTCAGGTGTTGACCCAGTATTTGTAGGCAGAATCAGAAAGAACCTTGCGTTTGATAACGGAATTTCTTTATGGTGCGTAGCTGATAACATCAGAATCGGTGCAGCATTAAACACTGTAAGAATTTGTAAAAAAGTTATTGAAATGGAACTTTACTAATTAGCAAAAATTATTTTGTTTCCATTTTAAACAAATAGGAAGAAAACAAAGGGAATAACTATGCCTAAATTATCAGAAGCATTAACAACACTAACAGTTGGTGGTAAAAAATTCCAAAACCCTGAATGGTGGAGTTCTAAGCATAAATTAACACGTGAAGTTAAACGCGAAAATTCTACAAAAGAAATTATCCAAAGACTTACCCCTAAAATTGGCGGTCAGCTTGAAGTGGTTACTTTGGAAAAACAACCATCAGCAGATATTTACGTAAGACAAATGCAAACTATGCTTGATAGCGAAAAGTATAAAGAATTTGCACCTTGGAGCCCTATCCACCGCAAAACAAAAGTCATCTTTATAAACAGAAAATAGATAAATAGAAAGAGGTAATACGTGGATATTAAAAGATTAACAATTACCCCGGTTATACGTGGAGCCAGAAAAATTGTAATCGATAACCCTAGCCAAGAAAGAGCTCAAAGATTTATGACAGAAAGACTTTGCTCTAATTACGAAAACGAAAAACCTGTAAGATTAAAACTACCAAAATTTTTAAGAGGACTTGTAAATCCAAAAACCAGAGTTATCGAAAGTTTAAAAAGTTACATGTAACAAAAAAATCCTCCTGACCATCAGGGGGATTTTTATTACTTTTTGTTAATAAATGGGTTAAATTAGTAGTGTTTATTATATAATTAGGGTATTAGAGGGTATATTTTATGGGACAAGTTCTTAGAAGAGAAAACGTAGCAGACTTTGTCGAAAAACTGCACAAAAGTGGTAAAACAGTAGTAACAACTAATGGTTGTTTCGACATCTTGCACGTTGGACACGTTAGATATTTGCAAAAAACAAAATCTTTTGCTGATTACAGTATTGTTTTACTAAATTCTGACAAATCTGTTCGCTCAATCAAAGGACCAACACGCCCAATAAACAACGAAGACGACAGAGCAGAAATTTTATGTGCTTTGTCTTGCGTAGATTACGTTGTAATGTTTGACGAAGATAGCCCTGCAAGCCTTTTAGATGAAATCAAACCTGATGTTTATACAAAAGGTGCAGATTACACAATGGAAACTCTGCCAGAGGCAGATATCATGAGAAAAAATAATACAAGAGTTGAGTTTATAACTTTTGTTGAAGGAAAATCAACAACTTCAACGATTGCTAAAATGAAAGAAAATTAAATTGAATATAAGGAGAAGGTAGAATGAGATCATTTACAGTAGAAGAAATTACACAAATTGTAGGCGGTATGCTAACAAAGGCTGAAAGCCCTGCTATTACACAAATTGCTCCACCATTACTAAGTGATGAGAATACATTAGCATTAGCTTTAGGCGAAGAAGAAATTGCAAACCTTGCAAATTCAAAAGCTAAAGCAGCTCTAGTTCCACTTGGAGTTCAAATCGATGGTTTCACTACAATTGAAGTTGAAAGACCAAGACTTGCAATGATGAAATTGTTAAACTTATTCTACGTTCCACCTGTTGTAAACAAAGATATTCACCCAACAGCAACTGTTGACCCTACTGCAAAATTAGGTCAAAACGTATGTATCGGACCAAACGTTGTAGTTTCTCCAAACGCTGTAATCGGTGATAATACAAAAATTCTAGCAAATTCTTATATCGGAAGTAACGTAAAAATCGGTAACAACTGTTTCTTCCACCCTGGAGTAAACGTTGGTGACAGAGTTCAAATCGGTAACGATGTAATTCTTCAACATGGCGTATCTTTAGGTGCTGACGGGTTCAGCTTTGTAACCGAAAACCCTAACAACATCGAACAAGCTAGACAAGATGGTGAAATCAAAGAAGGTGATGTTGAACAAGTTATCTTTAAAATCCCATCAATCGGTTCTGTTGTAATCGGGAATAACGTTGAAATCGGTGCAAATACTGCAATTGACAGAGGTACTATTGAAAACACTGTTATTGGTGATAATACAAAAATCGATGACTTAGTTATGATTGGTCACAACTGCCGCATCGGAAAAGGTTGTTTAATCGTTTCTCAAGTAGGTATTGCAGGAAGCTGCGTAATCGGTGATAGAGTAGTTATCGCAGGTCAAGCAGGTTTGGCAGATCACATCGAAATCGGTTCTGATACTATCATCACAGCAAAAGCAGGTGTTACAAAATCATTCCCTGCAAAATCTATCATCGTTGGTATTCCTGCTGTTCCAAGAAAAGATTTCATCAAACAATTGAAAACAATGAAAGATGCTCAAGAAATCTTTGCTAAGTTCAGAAAATTCGAACCAATGCTAAAATCTTTCGAAGAAGCACATCAAGAGGGCTAATAACAAATGGTAACGCTAAAGAAAGAAGTTAAACTTGTCGGAAACGGCTTAATGAAAAACAAACCTTGTGAAGTAACTTTATTTCCATCAAATTCTGGGCAAATAAGATACTTCGTAAAGGATAGAGATTCATTCACAGCAGACGTTGATAATGTTGTTTCAACAGACCATTGTGTTGTATTAGGTACAAAAAAAGCCCGTGCAATGCTTACAGAACACTTATCAGCAGCTTTAGCTTTTTGCCATATAGATTCTGTTGATATTTGTATGACAGAAGAAGAAGTTCCTATCTTAGACGGTAGTGCTTTGCAATGGGTTGAAGCAATCAAAGAAGCTGGAACAGACAAGCCTTTCTTTGCAAAAGATCAATTCTACACAGTATCTGAACCTGTTTATTACATAAATGGAAAAACAAGCCTTGTAATTTTACCAAGTGATAATCTGTTTATGTCATATGCAGTAAACTATGATCACCCTGATTTGACAAGACGCTTTGTTAATTTTAACCCTAAAAATAAATACGAAATTATCGAAGCAAGAACATTTGGATTTTACAGAGATTTGAAAAAATATCAAATGCTTGGCTTTGCTCAAGGCGTAACTCAAGAAAACACTGTTGGCTTAACAGATGATGGCGGTTATACAACAGAATTACGCTCAGAACACGAACAAGTAAAACACAAAATGCTTGATTTAATTGGCGATTTATACTTAACAGGCGTAAATCCACTAAATCTAAGATGCCAAATCTTGGCAAAAGAAGCAGGACATGCTGTTCACGTAAAAGTCGCAAAAATGTTAAAAGATAAATTAATAGAAATATAAGGAGAGAAAAATGTCAGAAGAAAAAAATATCCTAAGTTTTGACATAATGCAAATTATGGAAATGTTACCTCATAGATACCCTTTCTTATTAGTTGATAAAATCACAGAATGTGTACCTGGAGAGTACTCAAAAGGTTATAAAAACCTAACAATGAACGAAGAGTTCTTCCAAGGACACTTCCCAAATAATCCAATTATGCCAGGAGTATTACAACTTGAAGCTATGGCTCAATGTGCAGCACCTATTTTATTAACACTACCTCAATTTGAAGGTAAATTAGCACTATACGCAGGTGTTGAAAACGCTAGATTTAAAAACATTGTAAGACCTGGTGATAGATTTGAAATGTCAGTAGAATTAACAAAATTAAAAGGTCCTGTATGCAAAGCTCACGGCGTTGGTACAGTTGATGGTAAAGTTTGTGTAGAAGCTGATATGACATTCGCAATCAAATAAATTTTTACAATAAAAAAAGAGGAACCCAATGGGTTCCTCTTTTTTGCTTTATAAACTAAACTTCTGTACGTGGATTAACTTTTTTATATTTTTGATAAGAATCAACTGCTAAAGATTCAGCAGCTTCTTTACCAATTGTAGGAGCTACTGCTTCTACATCATCTGCTAATTCTGCATAAGCCTCAGGATCAAGTTTTGCCAAATCAGTATCATTAGTTAAGAATTTAACTTCATCATATTCAGGAAGCTCATATTTTCCTTCATCAATTCCTTTTAATTTAGCTTGAATATTATCTACTGCTTTTGAGTAATTTCCACTAACTTCGATTGTTGTTTGAACATGATCTTTGCCTTTTCTAAAGAACATATCACTGAAAGAATCCATAAATTTTACGATTACAGATTTTTCAGATTTACCAGGCAAGAAATATACATCAACATTATCTCTAAGTTTTACATATTCATCTGTATAATCTAACATATCAGAAACGCAATGACTGATAGCACGTTGAACTCTATTCAAATCTGATTTTAACACAATACCTGTAAATGCTGGGGAATAATTGTTTCTAACTTCCATTTTCTACTATAACTCCTTTAAATTTTAAAACTACACACTGATATAATTACAATAAACATAATTATTTGCTACAAAAGTAATAAATATTACGAATTGTAACAGATTTTATTAACTCTGAAATTGTATAAAAAGTATATACTTTATATATATGTAAACATTAAATAAACACGAGAGATATTAAGAGAGATTTCAAAATTCCGTTTAAGTAAATAAAAAAGAGAGAACATTATCCTATTCCTAATTCCTAGACAGATTTTTCCCCGCAACCTGCGGGGCTTTTTTTTGGGATGAAGTAATTTTCTCAATAAAAAAAGGGCTTACGCCCTTTCTATTGCATTATGTTTTCTAAACCATAAACGAAATCATTCTTTTCATTTACGTGTTTAACTGCCATTAACACGCCACCCATATAGCATTTTCTATCCATAGAATCGTGTCGAATTTTGAAAATCTGACCAGATGAACCGAAAATAACTTCTTGAGATGCAATATACCCTGGCATACGAACAGAGTGAATTTGAATATCTGAATAAGATGTACCGCCACGTGAACCTTGAATAGTTTCAGCTTCAGGACAATTCCCTTTTTTAAATGTTTCTTTTGCCTCTGACATCATCAAAGCTGTTTTAATTGCTGTACCTGATGGAGCATCTTTCTTTTGGTTATGATGAAGTTCAATAATTTCTGCATTATCAAAATATTTTGCAGCCATTTGAGAAAACATCATCATTAAAACCGCACCAGTTGAAAAATTCGGAGCAATCAAACAACCTGTATTATTTTCAGCAGAAAGTTTTTTCAACTCTGCGATTTCATCATCTGACAAACCTGTTGTCCCGATAACGATTTTAATACCATTTTTTATACAAAATTTTGCATTTTCATAGATTGATTTTGGTTGAGTAAAATCAACTAACACATCAATATCACAAGCATTTTTAGCTTCTTCAATAGAACGGTATGCATCACCTTGGATATCGATTTTAGCGACAAGCGAAGTCATTTCATCAGCTTCAACAGCAGCACAAACTTCTTGTCCCATTTTGCCATAAGCACCACAAACAGCAACTTTAATCATCATTTACCCCCTAGTAATCTTCAACCATAGAATCTTCATCATCTTTTAAAGAAGATAAATCATCACTACAAGCCATATCAAAACCTTCAGGGAGCATATCATCATCTGGCCAAATTGTATCACTGTCATAACGTGCTGAGCTTAGGTTTTCAGCTGCAGTTAAATCAGAACTTGTTAAATTTGTTTCAGATAAAACAGTGCCTGCCATATCGCAATCTGTAAAATTACAATAAGTCATTTCTGCATATGAACAATCAGCACCAGTTAAAATACTTTCTGAAAAATCACATTCAGTAACAACTGCTCTAGTAAAATCTACCGCAGTTAAATCTGCACCATAGAAACTTACTAATGACAAATTACAATCAGAGAATGAACTTGAATTCAAATCTACATCAGAAAAATCAACTTCTTTAATAACCATATTTGAAAAATCAACTTCACTTAGGTCAACATCATCTCTATCTTTTTTCCACTCATTAAAGCGTTCAGGGGTATTTTCAATCAAAGATAATAATTCTTCTTTAGTATAATCTAACATTCATATCTCCTTAAAATCTATTTATTTTTCTACTAAGTTCAATTGTATTGCACGCAATACTGCTTGGGTTCGGTTAGTAACACGTAATTTTTTGAAAACACTGTTCAAGTGAGTTTTTACAGTAATTTCGCTAAGCACAAGTTTATCTGCAATAGACTTGTTACTCTCACCCTTTGTAACTAATAATAAAACATCTTTTTCCCTCTTAGTCAAGGATAATTTTTGATTATTTTGACCTATTGTTACATTTTTGATAGAAGGCTTATCCTCAGGGCGTTTTGAACGTCTAAAAACGGCTTCCATTCTAGCTATTAAAATTGGTAAAACATACGGCTTGACAACATAATCATCAGCCCCTAAGTTTAACCCTGCAATAATTTTTTGCTCATCACTTATTGATGAAACAAGAACAACAGGGACATCCATATTCGGGGATTCTGAGCGAATTCTTTTTAGAACCTCAAATCCGCTAATTTTTGGCAATACAACTTCAAGTAAAATCAAATCAAAAGAGTTACTTGAATTTATAACCTTTAATGCCTGTTCCCCATCCGTTACAACACTGACATCATACCCACAAACAGGTAAAACATCCACCAAGTATGACGGATTATCATCCACTAATAAAATTTTGGATAATTTAGGCATATAAAACCCTTTATGTTATTACACAATTTTATATTTTAATGCTTTTAAAGCAGCTTGTAACCTATCATCAACTTCTAATTTTTGCAAAATACTAGCAACATGAGCCTTAGTTGTATTAACACTAATTACTAAGTGCTGTGCAATTTCCATATTGCTGTATCCTTCTGTCATCAACTTCAAAATCTGAGCTTCACGGGCAGTTAAGTCGTAATCTTTGTAATTTACTGCAGGTTCACCCACTTCAGATTTTGCACTAGCTTGAAGCACGATGTGAGCAATACTTGGATCAAACCAAGCTGCACCATCAGCAACTGACTGAACAACCTGAACCAATCTTTGTAGATTTATTTCTTTTGAACAATAAGCATTAGCACCTGCTTTCAAGCTGTTCAAGACTTCTCTTTCATCATTGTGAGAAGTTAAAATAATGATTTTAGTTTCTTTATTCATTTCATGAATAGCTTGAGTTGCGTCAATACCGTTCATATTAGGCAACCCTAAATCCATAATTACAATATCAACCGGATTATTCTTAAAAATTTCTAAAGCATCTTCAGCAGAAGCTGCCTCATAAATCACATCAACAAAGTCAACATCTTCAAATGTTGTTTTCAAACCAAATCGTGTTAATTCGTGATCTTCGACAATTAAAATATTTTTCTTCATATCTTCAATTCCTCTTTTGCTAAGTCATAATTTGGATTTAAGTTCAAACTTTTTTCAAAATTTTTATCAGCTTCTGCAATTAGCCCTTTATTTTTCAATATCAAACCTAAATAATAGTAATATCTGTAATCATTATCATCAATATATTTTGCAATACCCAAATACGTCAATGCCTGATCATAAGACTCTTTATCAATTTCCAAACGTGCTAAATCAATCCAACCATCTTTAAAGTTAGGATTTATAGCAAGTGTTTTCTTTAAATAAGCAAGTTCTCTATCTTTTTCTAACAACGCCATTTGGTAGTACGCTTCATAAGCCTTTGAACTTACTTTTAATACTTTTGAATAAAGTTCTTTTGCTTTTTTAACATTATCAGTTTTTTCATAAACCTGAGCTAATCGAATTTGAGCAATATGCGTTGAATCTTTTGAAACAGCCTTTTTGTAGTAAGATTCTGCAAGTTTTAAATCACCATTTCTTTGAGCAATATCACCCAAAACAAGCAACGCTTCAGGATGAGTTGCATCAATATCAATAGCTTTTAAAGCGTAATCCTGAGCTTTCTCAAACTCTTTCATATCATAATAAACTTTAGCTGTCAGTGCAAAAACTTCTTTATTTATATTTTTCTTTGTAGAAATCGAAGTCTGCAAAACTCTGATTGCTTTGTTCAATTCACCTTCATCATAATAGTAATAAGCTAAATGATATTTTTTCCAATAATCATTTTTTGCAGCTTTATAAAGAATATACTGACCTGATGAATGTAATTGCTTATCAAAGATTACAGTATTGATATTTTCAGAACTTAAATTATTCAAATATTTTGTCGCCACTTGCGGTTTTTCTGAAAGCGAATAAATTTCAGCCTTTAATCTTTTATAATTGATATTTTTAGGATTTTTAGAAATCGCAGTATCAATAGAATCGATAGCTTGTTTTATATCACCGCTTTTCATGCTACCAAATGCAACAAGGTAATTCGCATAATCAGAATCAGATAAAAGTGAAGTCTGCTTAATCAACTCACTTGTGGCCTCACGACTTTGGTCGTTATACATAATATTAGAAAACATTTCCGCCAAATACATTTGATCTTTGTGAGTCAAAGAATAATTTGGGAAATAATAATTTTTCACATCTTCTTCAATCAATGATGACAATTGGCTATCTTGAATTTTTGAAATAGACAATTCTGCAAGAGAAAAGAAACCAATTGCTGCCATTTCTTGAGTCAAACGCATATAAATATAATCATTTGGAACAACGTTATCAATAAGCATCTTAAAATCACGATAAGATGAGCGAACATTTGCCTGCATAAACTTATCCATCGCAATTGTGTATTGATTTTTGATAGCATTACGGGTTAATGTTCCACGTTTTAACTCTTTCAACTCATATGACGGCTGATTAACAACTTCCTGATAAGTCGTTGGATTATTATCAAGCGGATTTACAGGTTTTATATTACTCAAATCAAACGCCATAGCAGAATTTACAGTGAAACTTGTTAATATTAAAGATGTAAGGAAAACCTTTGATTTCATTATTCTTGAGATCCCCCTTCTTCTTCAAATTTTCCAGTATAATATGCGTTAAACAAGTCAAAAATTCGCTGCTCATCCGCAGTTCTTTCTTCTTTTGTACCAATTCTGTGAATATCTAACAAATCATATTGGTTCAAAACATTTTCATCTTCAGGTTTCATTTTACCGTTAGATTCTGATAAGAATCCTCTGATAATCTTGTTCAATGAGATATTCAAGAAAGTATCAACCAACGACTTGTCAAAATGAGAACCTGAATCTTTAATCAAGATATTGATAACATTAACAATCGGCATCTTATCACGGTAATGACGTTTTGAAGTAATAGCGTCAAACACGTCAGCAACCGCTAAAATTCTACCACCTAGAGTGATTTCTTCACCTTTTAAGTGTCTGTAATAACCTGAACCATCCCATTTTTCGTGGTGAGAACAAGCCATTTCTGTGATAATTCTAAAATCTTGGGACATATAAATTCTATTCAAGATATTATGAGTAATTCTAACGTGTTCTTGAATATGTTTATATTCTTCATCAGTAAGTTTACCGTCTTTTTGTAAAACAGAATCTCTGATACCAATTTTACCAATATCATGTAAAATTGCAGCTTTTTCCAATAGTGCGATATCCTTTGGTGCCATATCAATCTCTTGTGCTAAAAGTGTTGAATACAAGCGAACACGGGTTGAATGACCTGCTGTAATTTTATCACGTGCGTCAACCGCAATCGCCAATGTATCTATAAAACTATCGAATAGTAATTTTTGTTCATGATACATTTGCAACTGTTTATCAAACAACTGAGCATTCTCTAAGGCAATACTTGCACTACCACCAATTGCGATTAACAAATCCTCATCATTTTTTGTAAACACACCATCAATTTTGTTCAAAACTTGGAACGCACCAATTATCTCACGATTATTGTTTGTAATTGGCATACATAAAATAGTTTTTGTTCTATAACCTGTTTTCAAGTCAACTTCTGGGTTAAATCTTGAATCATTGTAAGCATCAACAATATTCAAAGATTCGCCAGTTTTAACAACATAACCCGCCAAACCTTTATCCGCAGGGAACCTGATTTCTTTACTTGAATCCAAACCCAAGGCAACTTTTGACCACAATTCATCAGTATCTTTATCCCATAAGAAAACAGTACATCTATCAGCCTGAATTGCATTTTTTGTTTCCTCAGCAATTACTCTTAAAAGCTCATCAATATCGGTCAAAGCTGTAATTGAACGGCTAATTTTTACCAAAGAAACAAGCGGATCACTTTTTGTTGGTAAAGAATAATCCATATTATTTTGTAACTGACGAATACGAGTGTTTATGGTATCGGCAAGCGAATATTTATCTTCAATAACAGAAAGTTTTAAAGCATTATTGTAGTGGATTAAAGCAACATCTCTATTACCTTCTGAAAAATTCAAGTTACCCAAAACCAACTCATTTATAAGAATTGCGGTATCACTATTTGCTCTTTGAGCCATAAAATTTGCATCATGCAAAAGTTTTGTTGCATCCTCATATGCATTTTTATCTTCAGAATAATCCAAAAACGAAATCAAACTCAAACAAAGTGAAATACCTTCATTAAAAGCATTTCCTTTAAATGATTCGTACGCTTGATTTATATTTTCTCTTGCTTTTTGATAATCTTTCTCATCAATAGCACAGAACACTTCACGGATTATATTTTCTGCCTCTTCTATTTTTAAAACACTCTTTGCCATATTTTTACCCTTTATATTAACATTGTACACTATTTTTCCAAATAACACAAAGGTTTTTACAATATTTTCAACTAAAATAATGTACTTGTACGATGAAAATTTTATAATAAATGCTAAATTGAAAATATGAACAAATAAAGAAAGGCAAAAAAATGGCTGACACACAAAAAACACTAACTTGCCCAGCTTGTGGCAAAATTATGGAAAAGGTTTTCATACCATCAGAAGGAATAAATCTTGATATTTGTACTGAAGGTTGTGGTGGTATTTATTTTGACAACAGAGAATTCAAAGAATTCGACGAACAAAACGAAGACATTTCAAAAATTTTAGAAAAACTTGAAGGTAAAACTTTCGAAAAAGTAGATGAAACACAAACAAGACACTGCCCAAATTGTGGCGGAATAATGGTTAAAAACCATTCAAGCATTAAAAAAGAAATCCAAATGGATGATTGTTACAATTGCGGCGGAAAATTCTTAGATAACGCAGAACTTGTAAAAATTAGAGAAGAATACGACTCTAACGCTGAAAGAGATGCTGACATTCTTCGCCACGTTTACGAACATGCAGGATGTGAACTTGCAGAACAAGCAAGAAGATACGCAGAAATCGATCCTAATAAACAAACTTTTGTAAGAAAATTATTCAGATATCTTACGAAGCTGTAATATAGAAAGAACTCTTGATAAATAAGGATAATAATCATCTTCAAGAAGTTCATAAAACCTTTTATAACAATGAGGGGCTACGCTTCTGACTCTATCAGGGTCTAAGTATAGCCCCTCTGTGAATCTTGCAAACAATTCTGTCGGTTTTGCGTAATATTTTTTTAATTTGTTTATACGTGCAGAAACCCTTGATTGACGTTTCTGACAAGACTTCAAACGAATATATGCCGCAAATTCTTTTGGCATCTCAGCAAAATCTTTTTCAATATTATCAATCGTGTAAACTTCAACCTTTCTGAACAAAACCCCCGAAATCAATTTAACCCTATCATGCTTCAACAAATATTTTGCCTTAGAACCTTTTATATATTTATCAAACTCTTTAAACCTTTTAGAACGCATAAATTTTGGATATTTCGCTTTGATTATATTTTCATACTCAATAATCTTGGATTTAATAAGTTTTTTATGATGCTCAAGTTTTTCACAACGTGAATTTACATCGACAAAATCAGTAACTTTTAACAACTCTTTTTCATATATCTCTACATTTTCATCATTAAAAATAAACTCAAGAGTCCCGCCTGTTTTCTCCATTCTGGGTTCAATAACAGAATGAACATAATGAGTAAATTCATGCAACAGTGTCGGTATAACCCTCTCTTTTGAAATATTTTTAGAAATATCGATACGTTTACGAAAGAAAAACCCCTGATGCCCACGTGCCTTTGTAGATGTGTGAACATCCAACCCCAAGTTCTCAAAATAAGCAATCAATTCTTTTTCCATACAATTATTATAATACACAAAAGACCGATAACGAAATTGTTATCGGCCTTTTATATTTATCATCCTTATTATGCTTGTCTGAATTGATCTTTACCAACACCACACAATGGGCATACATAATCTTCAGGAAGATTTTCAAATGCTACACCATCGTTTTCTGCTGGATCATATTCATAACCACAAATTTCACAAATCCATTTTTCCATAATTTATTGTCCTTTCTTTTGTTTACATTCTGTACATACACCATGGAACACAATATCATGTCCCGCAATATCAAATCCGGTAGCCGATTGGGTATTTTTTACCAAATTCGGAGCTACATCAGCAGGAATATCAAAAACTTTTCCACACTCTTCGCAAATAAAATGATAATGCTCAAATGTATTATGATCAAAGTGTGCCGACGACTCTAAACCATCAATTTTTTTGATTATACCAGCTTGTGCTAATTTATTTAAGTTACGATACAAAGTCGTAAAACCAATATTAGCATTTTCAGACTTTAGCAATTCCAACAAAGTTTCTGCCGTTGGATGAACAGCATTATTAGATAAAACATCTAAAATTTTTTCTCTTTGTTTTGAATAATTCATAAAATCCTTCCTAAAGTGATAACTATTATCATTTTAGTTGATTTTTATAAATTTGTCAAGTGTTTTAGGCACTAACTTTTAAACCTTTTGTATCAAGCCCTTGTTGTGTTAATTTTGCTTCAATATCTTTTTTAACTTGATATTCAGTTTCAGGACCGAATTTTCTTGATAAAAGCATGATTGATGGGGCAAGAATACCTAAAGCACCAATACAAGAACCGATATTTGTTCTGATTGCACTTCTTTTAGCTTTTCTAATGATATCCATAAACGCATCAATAGATTCTCCTGAGGATTCAAATTGTCCAAGAAGTTTTTCAACTTTAGAAGCAACACCTCTCAAATCACCTAAATCAATATATCTTCTTGTATCAGCGATTTGAACTTTAGCTTTTTTATCAACAACTTCAATAATATCCGACATTTTTGCGAAATCAACAAGCAAGTTATTAGTTTTTGGATTTACTGCAAATTTGTAAATATCAACATCAGATACATCAGCTGCCTTAAACGCTTCAAGATGAGATTTGATAGATCCGTCAGCAATAGCATTTCTCAATATTGGAGATTCAATAACTCTTGCATCAAGATCAATTGATCTTCCTTTTGCATCAGCCCTTTTTTCTAACGCTTTTGAAATCATTGGGCCTGCTAAATACATAAATGCCCAGAAGCTTCCTTCTTTAATCACATACCCAAAGAAATCTTGAGGGTTTCTTGAATGAGAAAGTCTTTCACCTGTAATTGTTGCATCAACAAGCATTAAGTTTTTAACAGGGTCAAATATAAAGTCTTGCACTCCTCCTGTGAAAGTTACATTTTTATTATTTTTTCCGTGAACAGCAGAAAAAGCAGATGAGAATGGAACATTAGCAGTCGCTACTGTATTATCCATAAATGAAACATCTTTACCTTTTTGTTGTTGTTTTTCAAAATATTCTTTTTTAATTTGATTTTCAGTATATTTATGTCTGAATTTTGTTAATCCAAAATATGTAACACAAGTTAAAAGTGTTGATGCTGCAAATTTTGCGATAGTCATATATCTGTATTTTGGCTGATTTGCTGCAACTTTTTTCAAGCCGTTAAGAATTTCTTCATTAGCTGCAAATTCCTGAGCCGCTTTTAAAATATCTTGATTTTTAAGAATTCTTGCATCAACTTTTGGGTCAAACCCCATTGGTTTGAACATTGCAAAATCTAAAGCCTTTTTATAAACCGGAATACCAAAAAGCCAAATTGCTTGTGTTCCAAATTCATCAATAAATCTATCTTTGCCTTCGTGTGAATCCCCTGCCATATAAGAAGCTGCTGTTAAACCGCAACTGTTAGCAATATCTTTCATTGCTAATGGGACTAGTGAACTATTATTTCCTAATACTGAATATATTTTACTTGCTGTACTTACTGTTACTTGTGGTATCATTTTTCCTTATTCCTTCTACGGAGCACAAACGACTCCGCCTCAACTTGTGTATTACAAGCCCCAGATTAAATTCATCAATTTCACGATTGGGGCATTCGCTTTAACAGTTGAGCGCTTTCGAGAATTATTTTGATTTTTCATAATATTAACCTTCACGTTCCTTATAAACCTACTAACTAAAATTAATTGCCTTTTAAACAATTATTTATTTACATTTGTTACAAATAAAAACAGAGCCTTTTATTTTTTTTAGGCTCTGTTTTAAAACTTTTTCCAACACGCTAAACGTCCTGTCTTTAAAACAAGCCTTTCAAAAAACGTTTATTGCGTCGGATTATAAACATAAATTTTTACCTCATTTATAATTACAAGTGTAAAAATAACACAATATAATTAAAAATGCAAGAATTTTGAAAATATAATGTTACAAAACGTGCAATATTTTAAAAAATATACTATAATTAAGAAGAAGAGAGAGATTATAAAATGACAGATTCTGAAAACAATTATTTTGGGCACCAAGACGACAGTAGAGAAGAAACTTTTCTTGTTGATATGCCCGGAAAACAAGATAGAATTATTATCGAACAAAAAGAAACAAAAAAAGTTCGAATAGATAAACGTTCAAACAATTCAGGAATGGGTGAACAAGCTCCATACAGTGTTACAAAAAATTTCAACTGGGGAGCATGCTTATTCAACTGGGTTTGGGGTATTCGTTATAAAAAATGGGCACTACTAACAATACCTGCACTGGCACTTATTCCATACGGGATTGTAGTTTGTGTTGTAATGAGCTTATGGGCAGGTATCAACGGAAACCAATGGGCTTGGGAAGAAGTTGAATATAAAGACGAAAACGATTTTCACAAAGCACAACAACAATGGGTTAAAGTTTGGGGTGCGTTGGCATTTTTCGTTGCTGTAGTTTTCGCACCGTTCATTATTGAATACATTCAACGTCCTGAAGAAACTGATTTCTCTATTGAAAATCACCAATTACTAAGTACATTAGAATTAAAAATTCCGGATGAATACTTTGAACAAACAGATAGTACGGATAACCACGCAAATCTTATCACATCTGATAAAAACATAATTTATTGGTTACGTCCTGATAATAGCTTATCTACAAAAAACAGAAAATATATTGAAAATAGATTTGCTAAAAACAGAGGACAATTAGGAAACAAATTTATATTATATCCAGATATTAAAAGATTGGCAGACGGTTCTTCAAGTATCAGAAGCTTAGAACTTGAAGCAAATTGTAAGAATGAAGTTTGTATTGATACTTGGTTGTACAAAAAATGTAATAAAGGTTACTGTATAATCAACCCACAAACCAGAAAGTATTACAAAGTAAGAACCAAAGAATCTTTAATTCCGAAAGCAAAAACATTATTAAATAAATGGTAATAACAAAAAGCACCTGAACAATCAGGTGTTTTTTTATTGTGTTTATTTTACATTAAATTTTAAAATTTAAAATTTGCATTAAAAAAGGAACCTTTGCGGTTCCTGTTGTTTTTAAATGGTACCCCCAAGCGAATTCGAATCGCTGTCTACACCGTGAAAGGGTGTTGTCCTAGGCCTCTAGACGATGGGGGCTAGTGCCAATCGGCTTACGAAACTTATTCTAACTTGAACAAAATTAAATGTCAACTATTTGATTTAAAATTTCTTAAATTAAATATTCAATATAGGCACAGAGCGAATTTCTTCAATAATTTCCACAATTTCAGGTGATATATCATCATTCGATTTTATATTATTTTTAATCATTTGAGCAAATTCAACTTTTTTAAATTCGTGCATGCCTCTAGTTTTAAAAACATCTTCAAGAATTTTCACTCTAGGTTCATCAGAATCAAACATTTCTTTTTCCAAAATTGAAATATTACTCAATTCATATTCAAGAGTTCTTTTAACCAATTGGAGAGGTAAAAGATCTTCAAATTCACCACACGCAAGTAAATGAATTTTATCAATACTACGAAGTTTCGGTTTGATTTCTTCCAAGTTATCTTTTGCATCTTTATCTAAAAGCACGAAAATCGGAAGTTTTAGAGTTTCAACAAGCTGATAATACAGTTTTACAACTTGGTTTTTACCACCTGCAGACAATACGTAAACACCTTCTTTATCAAAATCATATCCACAACGTTTTGCAAATTCAGGAAGCAAAGTTTCTTCAGTTGCACCTTCAGCGATAACAACCATTCTTACAGGGAAACGTAGTGATAAATTTTGACGAATTTCATCAATATTTTCAGAAGTTGCCAAAGCCTTTAACCACTTTAGATTTTTCGGAGAATCCTCTGTTATGAATGGCAAGAAAGCTTTGTAATTAATTTTATTTTTCAACAGTTTTTGAACATTAGTATCACATTCAAAAACCGTTTTTTCATAATCAAAAAGTTTCTGATTTAGAGAATAATCTTTATCTAACTGACATCCTAACTGTTCTAAAGAATAATTGATAACATATTCAGCCCAATTTTTAAGTTCGTTATAATCCATTGTTTCTAAGTCAGATTTTTTAAACTTTGGGGCAATTAAATTATTTGTTAAAATATCAGAAAAGACTCTACAATACTTAACTTCAGTATTCTTAAATCTGGTTAATCTATCAACAGAAATTATAAGTTGTTCTTTAGTTAGTGGTTTGACTTTTGAGCTTTTCAATGATACCCTCTTTAATATTTATTTACACATTTAGCAATTTTTTCCATTTTCAGTTTTTATTATAGATGTGGAGTTATCATGGTAGAAAAAGTAAATTCTCGTATCCAACAATATAATTATAACACAATTAGCAGCGTAAAGAACACTGTGAATACTCAGAATGCAAACCAAGTAGTAACACAACCGTCTTTCACTGCTTCTTCAAGTGCAAAAACTCCACAAACAAACAACAATATTTCTATCAGAACAACTCTATCAAGCAAAGAAGAGAAAGCAAAATACGCAGCAATTTTATCTCAATTAGACAAAAATGGAAGAAAAATTGCTGAAAATTTATTAAAAACAGGGGTACTACTAAACGCTGAATCAGACGATAGAAGTACCGTACTTGATAACTTACACAAAATGATTACAGAACCAAGAGCTGAAGGATTAAATGCAGCAACAATGCTTCGTGATACACTGGCAACAATTGCATATCCTTACTTAATTACTCAACAATTTGGGGATATTCCGGCAGAGTACAGAGATGCCGTAATAAAAGCAAATACAGAGGGTAAAACAAACTTGATTGAAATTCATCAAGCTACAAAAGATATTGATGTTAAACACTCAGGAACTTGTGTTGCCGCTAGTACAGAATTCAAACTAGCGAAACAACTTCCTGCAGAATTTGCAAGATTTGCACAAGAATTAAGTTCACCAAAAATGTCTGTTACAAAACAATTAGATATGAAAAACTTAACAGACGAAGCACTTAATGCTATTTGGTTATTGAATGCATTTGAAACACCTTGGGATGGAAACTTCCACAAGGCAACTTTAAAATTTGCACCTGATAAAAATGCAATTTTGAGAGCACAAATTCAAACAACACATAAAGATTCTTACGAAAGAACTCCACTTGATGTTTTAATGCAATCAACATTTATGCAAGTTGGTTCACAACAATCTTACAATACTCTTACAGACAAACGTACAGGTAAATTCAACCAAAACGACAAAGGTTTGATTGAATTTGAAAAAACATTTACAGAATCAGTTGTATTCAACAAAAACATTTTATCAGTAACTTATCAAACCGTAGATGAAAATGCACGCTTAATCGGTTATGAAACAGATTTAGGCACAATGAAACGTCATTTGTTAGATGCTCTTAACGAAGGTGAAACAGTAATTATCGGTTACACACAAACTGATAGCAACAACATCATTGTAAACGGTCATGAAATCACAATTGTAGATTACAAAACTGATAATAAAGGAAAAGTAACTTTCATTTGTAACGACACAGATGATGGCGAACCTCGTGCAATTGAATATTCAGAAGATTATTTATTACCAAAAATTCACCACGCAGCTCTTCCTCAACACATTGTCCAACAAGATTTGGACATCGTTCCAAACTGGGTTGAAGGAATTGAAATGTATAAACAAATGCGTTCTGCTGCTTAGTAATAAATTTATTACATTTTGTTAATAATTCCGTTATTTTAAGCAACTTTTATCTTGAGGAGATTTTATACTAATGAAGTGTAAAAAGGTAAAACAATGATAAACGTACCAAACATTAATCAATCTGCAATTAATAATTCAGGCACGATTACTCCTCAAACACAACAAGTGCCTGCTAATGTCTCTCAACAAAATAATCCAACCCCAAACTATACAGCAACTATTTATCCACAAGAAACAGTTTCTGTGTATAATCCTGCTGAAAATGCTCCTAAATTAACGCATACAAGCTGGTTCTATATAAATGATGTCCACGGAAAAATGACAAATATGGAAAGAATTTATAATATTTCCAAAGAATTTGATAGCACTCCTGCAAATGTCATGGCATCAAAATTTTTCAGCGAAAGTGATAACGTTTCAAAATTCAAAGTATCATCAGGTGATATAATTCTAGGTGAAGAAATCATCCCTAATACAGTTGCAAGCCAATTCCTAAACTGGAGCGGATTTATCGCTTCAGCTCTTGGTAACCACGAACTTGATATCACAAAACCTGAAACATTTGCTAAATTCCTAAGCGAATCTAATTACAAAATGTTAGCGGCAAACGTTGACATTGATCCAAATTCTCCACTTGCTAACAAAATCCATAAGTCTATGATTACAGAAAAAGACGGTGTTAGATATGGTATTATTGGTATTGCTCCACCAGATATGCATGAACGTGTAAAACTAAATGATACATTAAAAGATTTCACAATTTATGATGTAGAAGAAACAATAAAACGAGTTCAAGCAGAAGCAAAAAGATTAAAAGAAGAAGAGGGTCTAAAACACATTATTGTTCTATCTCATGGTGGGAACCAATTAGATAAGCAATTAGCAAAAGACTCTCAAGATATTGATATTATTTTTGGCGCACATACTCATAACCTAATCAAAGGTATTACTGAGGGTGAAAACCTATTCTATTCAAAAACAGGTGAACCTGTAATCATCACTCAAGCAGGTAAAGACGGAGAAAATCTTGGTATTTTAAACGTTTCATTTGACCAAGATGGTGTAATTAAAAAAGCACAAAATAATATTATCAAAACCAGAGATTACAACAGACCATTATTCATTAAAGATACAGTAGAAAACATCTTAGGTAAGCCAGAAGTTGTTGGTAGAGTAAGATCAGCAGTTGCACCTCCAGAAAATAGACTTATTGAGAACAACCCTCACAGTAATTTAATTACGGATGCAATGAGAACCCAACTTGGAACAGATATCGCATTATTGAATGCTGCAAATATCAGAGGCTACTTCTCTCAAGGTCCAATTGATACAAGATTATTAACAGACATTTCACCATTTGGCAACAAAATGATGATTTTAGAATTAAGCGAAAAACAAATCGTTGATGCAATTAAATATGGTCTTAAAACATCATTCTCTAGAGCATCAAATAAACCAGGTCTATTGCTTGTTTCAGGTATGAGATACATCGGAAACAAACAAGGTGAATTATTAGAACTTGAATTTATTGATAAGAATAACCAAGTTCATAAGATTGATGTAAACAATCCACGTACTGACAAAAAATATACAGTAGCAGCAGATGACTTCTTTGCAACAGGCGGGGACGGATACTTAGAAAGCAATAAAAACCCTGATTTTGTATTACAAAAATTTGATGTTGATAAAAACGTCTTAGCCGCAGATTATATCAAAAAACTAGATCAGCCAATTGATATTACTGACGACAAACGCATCCAAATCATCTAACCAAAAGAAAATCCGTTAGTTTCTCAAATGTTACCAACCATTGGTGGGCATGATTTACCCCCTAATAACCGTATTGTTCGTGAGCGTTTAAGTATTCTCTGACAGTATTTAGAGAAGATTGTACAATACGTGTTACTCTAGATGGTGATAAACCAATTTGTGTTGCGATATCTTTAACCTGCATATTTCTATAAAAACGATATTCCACAACAGTTCTTTCTTTTGGTGGAAGTTTAGAAATTGCAGCTCTAATCATTTTACCCATTTCAGAAATTTCTGCATTTTCATCAGGCATAGCATGAGGGTCTTTAACGAAATCAAATGGCGAATCATTATCACTAGCTGCAGCAGCTAAACCATCGATGGACAGGATAGTTTCGTAAATTGCTTCACGAACCTTAGCCTGTTTCATATCCATACCTTCTACAGCTTCCTCTTCATCGTATTCATCCTCCGATTTATGTTTTAATGAATACCATTTATATCTGATTCTCAATTCGTTACGAATTGCCCAACGAACTGCAGTTGCAATATATGCAGAATTATATTTCTCCAATTGTTCAGGAGTTTTGTTTTTAATCATGACTTGAATTGCGATAATACCAATAGAGAGCAATTCTTCGTATTCAACCATATGAGATGGAATACGTCTATGCTCTACTCTCGCAACCTTCTGTACGATATCTATATAATGTTGTAAATTTCTTTTATCTTCGTTAGCCATAATTCTACACATCTATAATACTACAAGTTTATCAATTTCGTGGTCGTTTGTTTGGTGGATTTTTCATTTTATAAACGAACATCAAAATTTCTGCAACTGCTTTATACAATTCTGGCGGAATTGATTGGTTAATGTCAACCATTTTGAATAAAGCCCTTGCAACAGGTGGATTTTCGATAACTGGAACATTGTGTTCTTTTGCAATACTGATAATTTTTTTTGCGATTAACTCTGTCCCTTTGGCAATAAGCATAGGAGAATCCATTTCTTCTGCAACATACTTCAATGCACAAGCAACGTGAGTCGGGTTAGTTACAACAAAGTCCGCAGTTGGAACCGCATCCATTGCCCCCTGTTGAAGCATTTGCATACGACGTTGACGAAGTTGTGCCTTAACATTTGGATCACCTTCTGAGTTTTTGTATTCATCTTTTATCTCTTTAAAAGACATCTTTTGGTCTTTTAAGAATTTCCATTTTGTAACCCCATAATCTGCAGCAGCAATAACCAAAAAGGCAATACAAGCTTTAAAAATAAATTCAGTAATCAACTTCCCAAATTCAATCATAACAGCAAAGTTATTATCAACAGACGCTAACATCAAAATAGTTTCAATATGGTCTTTGTAAACCATCCACCCGATATAACCCAAGATAATAACTTTTACGATGTTTTTAAAAAGTTCAAACAAAGTTTTAATAGAAACAATATTTTTAAAATACTTTGTAGGATTAAGCTTATCCAATTTTGGAACAAGCGGAGCAATCGCAATCAATGGCCCAACTTGGATAAAGTCAGCCATAACCGCTACAAACCATGCTATCGCCAAAATCGGCCCAATAATTAACAATGCACCTTTAGCTGCAATTAAAAGCACATACATATAACCAATTTTATCGACATGGGCATTTGGAATTTGCTCATATAAAAGTGTAAAAACCTGCACAATTTGATTCCAAATAAATGGTGCTAAACCAAAAATTACAGAAAATAAAATAAGCAACGAAACAGCAGTTGAAAAGTCTTTCGACTTAACAACCTGACCTTCTTTTCTTGCCTGCTCAAGTTTCCGAGGGGTGGCATCAAACTGCTTGTCCTCATCACCCATTTATTTAACCCTTTCTGATTTTTACACTTACATTATAACATGACTTATAATGATTAGTTTTTAAGAAACAATCTTAACACCACTACTTGTGCCAAGACGAGATGCACCAGCTTTAATCATTGCAATAGCAGCTTCTTTATCTCTAACACCGCCTGATGCTTTAACTTGAAGTCCTGCATCTTTTACTGTGTTGTACATAATTTCAACATCTTCAACTTTAGCACCAACTCCACCTTTTACAAAACCAGTTGAAGTTTTCACAAAATCAGCTCCACCTTTTACACATAATTCACTAGCTAATTTTACTTCTTCTTTAGTTAACAAATCTGTTTCAATAATAACTTTTAAGGCTTTACCTTGACACGCAGCTTTGATACCAGAAATTTCATTAACAATATAATCTAATTCTCTATCTTTCAATTTAGTAACGTTAATTACCATATCAATTTCATCTGCACCATCTCGAACTGCATTAATTGTTTCAAAAATCTTTGTTTCTGTTGTATTAGCACCCAAAGGAAAACCAATAACAGTAACAATTTTCACATCACTATCTTTTAAATTTTCTTTAGCTAATGGTACATAACAAGGATTAACGCAAACCCCTAAAAAATTGTATTGTTTAGCTTCATCAAACAATTTAATAAGTTCAGCTTTTGTTGCATCTTGTTTTAATAAAGTGTGCTCAACATATTTGTTTAAATTTTCCATATAATTCTCTCCTATTAATTAACAAACCTTTTATTATGTCATTCTGAACTTGATTCAGAATCTATCAATTTTGATTGTTTATAACAAGAATATGCATTGATAGATTCCGTGTCAAGCACGGAATGACGACTTGGACGGTTAAGAGTACTTAACCCATCTAAAATTTCTGAAACCTGATCTGAATGATTTAGTGTGAAGAAATGCAACCCACAAACCTCAGAATCAATTAGTTGTTGGCATTGATCAATAGCAAAATCAACCCCCACTTTTTTAACATCATTTGGATATTTTTCTAATCTTTCACGCAAAGTTTTTGGAAGTTCAACGTGAGTCATAGAAATCATTTTTTCAATCTGTTTAAGACTTCTTATTGGCATAATCCCAGGGATAATAGGGACTTCAATCCCAGCTTTACGAACTTTTTCACAATAAGAATAAAATTTATCATTATCAAAAAACAATTGAGTAAAAATTGCACTAGCACCCAAGTCTATTTTTCGTTTCAAATTATCGATATCTTTGTCTAAATTTTCACACTCAATATGGCACTCTGGATACCCCGCAACCCCAATAGATAGTGTTGATTTTTGATGAATAAAATCAACCAAATCAGAAGCATACTTAAAATCATTTATCGAAATATCTTCACTCAAATCACCACGCAAAGCCAGTATATTTTCGATACCAAGATTTTCGATTTGCATAATGTATAATTCAATAATCTCTTTAGTAGCCCCAACACAAGTAAAATGAGGCATTACATTGAGTTCCAAATCCAAAATCATCTGTAATAATTCATACGAAAACTGACGATTTCCACCATTAGCACCATAAGTTAAAGAAACTAACGCAGGATTATATTTTTTCAGAACCCTCAATTCCTCAAATAGCTTGGAACTATCACCATCTTTAGGCGGAAAAACCTCAAAGGAAATCCGCGGATAACTCAAACCCGAACCAACACACAAATCTTTTTGATAAATTTCCTTAAGTTCCATAAACTAATTATAACATAGAGATATGGGTAAATAACAAAATATCACCCTACTTTTACCAGCTATTCAATAAAAGGACACTCATTTAACCCTTACATTTTTAAATTGCTTTCGCCTGATAATCTTGCTTTCAAACGAGCCTCAGCACGAGCAATCGCAGCTTCTGCACGTTTTGCATCCATTCTTGCTTGAGCGTTTTTAAGTCTTAATTTCGCTTGTTCCAATGCTTGGCGTGCACGTGCTTCATCAATTTCTTCACCAGGCTCAGCTAAAGTTGTAAGAATTAAACACTCCTCATCTTTGAACTGCAGAATGCCACCCATTGTTGTAAACTTTTTAACTTCATCACCGATATAAGCCCTTGTTACACCAATATCCAAAGCTGTCATCATTGGCAAGTGGCCTTTTAACAACCCAAACTCACCGTCTATTCCTTTTGAATAAACAGAATCAACCTCTTGATCAAAAACAACTCTTTCTTGTGTAATAATTTTTAATTTCATAAATTATTCCTCAACAATAGATCTTGCTTTTTCAACAGCTTCTTCGATTGTACCCACCATATAGAAAGCTTGTTCTGGTAAATCATCATGTTTACCTTCAATAATTTCTTTAAAGCCTCTGATTGTGTCTTCAATTTTAACGTACTTACCGTCAATACCTGAGAATTGCTCAGCTACAAAGAACGGTTGAGATAAGAATTTTTGGATTTTTCTTGCTCTGTTTACAGTTTCTTTATCCTCTTCTGATAACTCATCCATACCCAAAATCGCGATAATATCTTGTAATTCTTTGTATTTTTGAAGAATTTCAAGAACTTTTCTTGTTACGTTATAATGTTCTTCACCGATAATATGTGGATCTAATGCTCTTGAACTTGACTCTAATGGATCAACCGCCGGATAAATACCCAAAGATGCGATATTTCTTGATAATACAGTTGAAGCATCTAAGTGTGAGAATGTTGTAGCAGGGGCAGGGTCAGTCAAGTCATCTGCTGGAACATAAATTGCCTGAACTGAAGTAATAGAACCATCTTTTGTAGATGTAATTCTTTCTTGCAATTCACCCATCTCAGTAGCAAGTGTAGGTTGATAACCAACCGCAGATGGAACACGTCCCAAAAGTGCAGAAACTTCTGAACCAGCTTGAGTAAATCTGAAGATATTATCGATAAATAACAATACATCTTGTTTTGAAAAATCTCTAAAATACTCAGCAGCAGTAAGAGCTGATAAACCAACTCTCATACGTGCTCCAGGTGGTTCATTCATCTGACCGTAAATCAGACCAACTTTATCTAAAACTCCACTTTCTTTAAATTCATTCCAAAGGTCATTACCTTCACGTGTTCTTTCACCAACACCACCAAATACTGACACCCCATTATGTGCCATTGCGATATTGTGGATTAATTCTTGGATTAAAACAGTTTTACCAACACCAGCACCACCGAACAAACCGATTTTACCACCTTTTTGATATGGTTGAAGTAAGTCAATCGCTTTGATACCAGTTTCAAGAATTTCGATATCTGTGTTTTGGTCAACTAATTTTGGAGATTCTCTGTGAATTGGTAAATATGTATCAGTTTCAACAGGCCCTGCATTATCAACAGCATCACCCGTAACATTCAAAATTCTACCTAAAATAGCTTTTCCAACAGGAATTTTGATAGGTTCATTTGTATTGATAACTTTCATACCACGTCTTAAACCATCAGTTGATGACATTGCAACAGTTCTAACTTTATTAGAACCTAACATTTGCTGAACTTCTGCAACAACTTTTGTTCCATCTTCTTGGAAAATATTTAACGCAGTATAAATACTTGGCAAATCACCTGACGGAAATTCTACGTCAATAACCGGACCAATAACCTTAGTAACCAAACCTTCTGTTGCGGTTAATGTTTGCATATTTACCCCTCTCCCTTATATAAAATTTTGATAATTTCTCCCTTACAAAATCATTATACAACAAGAATTTAATTTATATAAGCCCTTAAAGTTAAAAAAATTAATAATTCTCAAAACCACTAGCAAAAAAGTTTTTTCTCATGTATTATATTGTTCATACTCTAAAAATATGGAACAGAATATGCAGCAGTTAACAATCGGAAAAGAATTAAACTCCAACGATAAAATCTACAAACCGGATTTTAACTCTAAGTCAGGAAGAGAACTTCTAGCGTTCTACCTTCAAACAAAATTCAGACAAATTTTCTTGTACGATAAAAAACAAGAAACCCCAATTATAAACCAAGTAAACCCTGACTTTATTGATAAGTTTTCAAGACGCCTAATTAACAAACCGGCAAAAAGACTTTTGATTGGGGTTACAGGCGAATCTGCTTCTGGTAAATCAACAATTTGCCGAGAAATCAAAAATGTTATTGAACAACTTTCAATGCCTGTTACAGTTTTGAGTACAGATAATTATTTTAACGACATTTCTGCATTAATCAATAAATACGGTAGCTTTGACAACTTAACCGATAATGGTTATGACGTTGATGCACCAACAAGTTTCCAATTAGATATTTTACGTTCAGATTTAGAAGATTTATCAGACGGCTTAGACATCAAAGCTCCAATGTATTTACCAAACGGAACAGGTGTTTCTGTACCAAAAGCATTTGATGTTAAAGCTCAAAAAATCATCGTTGTTGAGGGTATTGCAACAATGTACGAAAGCGTAAAAGATGTATTTGATATCAAAATTTACGTTGAAACAGAAAACAATTTAAGAAAAAGCCGTTTCATGAGCCGTGCAGTTGAAGAAAGAAACCAAAGTGTAGAAAACGCAGAAAAACACTGGAGCTATATTGCCGAAGCTGGCGAAAAATATGTTAAACCATTCAGAAAAGATGCTGATTTGGTTATCAACGGCAATTCAAATTTAAAATATTTTGCTCAAATCCTTGAATACATCCATGAGATTACAAACAATTTCCAAGGCTAGGGGGTAAATACTTGTTGCTTTTTAGTACATGATTTGTACGTTTACTTGGCGTGCACGGGCTTTGTTATCAAAGTCAATCAACACAACTTGTTGCCACTGACCCATGTGTAAAACCCCATCAATTAACGGAATGTGTGTTGAATTCCCTACAATTGATGCTCTTACGTGTGCATAACCATTACCATCGTGCCACATTTCATCGTGGTGATACTCTTTTCTTATTGGGGCAATTCTATCCAACGCTTCTGGTAAATCAACCAACAATCCAGGTTCAAACTCTATATTTGTAATTGAAACTGTACTACCTTTTGCATAAACAAAAACAACTGCATTTTGTAATTGATGATTATACACAACATTTCTAATCTGCGGTGTAATATCAATTATATCTGTATATCCCTTAGTATGAACTGTAAAAACATCATTGATAATAGTCATATATACCCCTTTTTTCTAATTCTAAAACAACAAGATTTTTATGCAACGAAATAGGGAGTAATATTACAATTATTAAGGGATTTTAGCCTTTTTTTATAATGATTAAATTTCTGGTTAAATTTTCCTCAAGCGGCAAATCATATTCCAGAATTTCAACAATTTCAGCCTTGTACTTTTTCAAAATACCTTTAGCCTCTGCGATTTCTTCCGGTGTCTTTCGTGATTTATACGCAACAAAATACCCGCCTTTTTTAAGTTTGGGAAGTGCGTATTCGCAAATATTTTTCAATGATGAAACCGCACGAGAAGTAACCACATCATATTCACCCGTCAAAGTTTCAACCCTTGCACAAGTCGGAAAAATATTAACTAACCCTAATTTTAGAGCAATTGAAGAAATAGCTCTAATCTTTTTGGCAATACTATCAACCGCAGTAACCTGAATTTCAGGATAAGTAATTGCAATAGGCAAAGCTGGAAAACCTCCGCCTGTACCGATATCTAGCAAAGTTTTGCAACTACCATATTTATCAAAAAATTTTTCAATTCCCAAAGAATCAAAAACATGTTTTTCCCATAAAAATTTTTCATCATTTTTTGAAATCAAATTCACCTTAGAATTTTCTTCCAAAAATAATTCCATATATTTTGTATATTCTTCTTTATTTACCATACTTTTCCTGCAATTTCACAAACTCATCATCCTTGATTCTTTTTTGCAAATCCTCAATTCTTGATGAAACTTTATTCAAATTATCTTGCGTAAATGATGTTTTTGCAACCTTGTATGCTTCCATAAAATATTTATAAGCGTTTTCAAAATCTTTACGAAGATAATAAAAATCTCCAATTTCTAAAGACGCTCCAGCTATATAAAACGGCTCTTTTAAAAGTTTTGCATACTCTAACGCCTTATTCATATATTCTAAAGATTTTTCATCATTTCCTGCAGCATAAATTTCAGCTAAATGAATTGCTGAATTATACAAACCATTATAATTACGCATCAAAGTATCAATTTTAATACTTTCATTGTAATATTTTACAGCTTGTTTTGTAGCACCTGCTTCATCATAAAGCTCTGCCAAATTAGATAACGCCATAGATAAATATGTATTGTGCTTAGGATTTGAATCTATATCAATACATTTTTTGTAAAATTCAGCAGCAGTTCTTGGATCATCTTTTTCATCACTAGCAACCGCAAATTTATAATACAATTCAGAAACTAACGCTTTATTTGTTGAAATCTCAACTAACGGAACTGCTTTTTTATAATAAGAATACTCAACTTCCACATCATCACTCAATTTTGCACAAGCTAAATAAACTCCAATTGCTAATTCATTTGGCAAATCTTGAGCCTTTTCAAGTTCTGATAAGATAAATTTCGCATTATCAAGTTTATACATCAAATAATAAATATTAGCGATTTCAAGTTTAATTTCATAGAACTTGAACATATTAGAAGCATTAAAATAAAAATCTTGTGCCTGAGTGTAATATTCTAATGCCTCATACCAATCAGAAAGATTTTGATAAGCCTTTGCTAACTTCGTATAAATCTGAGGCAAAAACATATAAAAATCATCGTCATCAGTCTTGGTTAAAGCATTTTGATATAGCATTACAACACGTTTGTAGTTATAATTTTGCTCTTCTTTATTTGCAGCGTTCAAAATCTGTTGCAAACTCATTCCAACACTTTCTTTTTCAAGTTGAGAATCCTGAGCCGTTGCATCAATAAACCCGCGAATAGAATCTGCAATATTATCTAAAACTGATTCATCTTCAATAATAAAGCTAATCTTGTTAATCTTTTCTTCTGTTGTTTCTTCAACCTGAGGAATTTCTTCCACTTTTGCATTTTCCTGAGGAATTTCTTGAGTCGGTTGAGATAGAATAACCGCTTGATTTTGCATCAATGGTTGAATTGTTTGAGTTAAAACAGGCTTTTTAGGAATAAACATTGTATGATATTCAATTTCATTCCTCATTGTTTGACGTGATAACATCAAATCACGCTCTAACGGTTTTAATGGTAATTGAGTGTTATACAAATCAATACAAGCCGTATGTAATTTTATCATTACATTTTCCGGAATTTGATTTTCCATAACCACTCTTAATGTATCTTTTAAGTACAAACATTCCCCAGCAACAGACAGAAGTGAATTTTGAACAAAAAACATAACTTTTTGCTCATCATACAAATGCAAAGATTTTAGCAAATTCACATGGATTGGAATACGCATTACAGTGAGCAATCTGAACAAATGAGCACTCACAGGATCAACCAAAGAAATTGCTTCTCTTACAATAAATTCAGGAAATCCCATATAACTTTTTGAATACAATTCTAAGAAACTAACCAATGTTAATTGTCTTAAATTGATTATATTCACCGCAAGTTTCAAATAATTATAATAACCTTTTGAAAGTTTATACAACTCATTTGAAAGAACACCGATATTTTTAATTCCGTTATCTCTTAAATATTTTTCAAAAACTTTTTGAGAAAAAGCTAACATTGTAACTTTGTCATACTCAAAATCTGCAAAGTCATCTGTTGCAACAGTTTTTCCTATCAAAACAACCTTTACGTTCGGGAATTTTAATAAGTGTTTTAAGAAATTTACGATATCTGTTTTGTTTTCTTTCACCAAAGATTCAAACGAATCAATTACGATTAAAATTGGATTAGTTATAGTTGAAAAATATGCGTTTATTCTTTGGTTAAAATTCTCAACCTTAATCTTTGGCTGAGAAATCATACCAACCATTGTATAACCTCTGAAAGCCTCAAAGAAAGTCAACAACATATCATCAAGAATTGTCGTTTCTAAGCACGTATAATGAAGATGAACAACATCCTGATTTAAAAACATTGACGTAAAATTAACAATTTCAGATTTCCCGCAACCCTTGAAACCATTAACTTGTAGTAAATTTTTATCCCCCATTAAAAAATCACAAATTTGTCCAATTTGTTTTTCATTGTTTTCAAGCAAACAAGAATCAATTGGAAACTCCTTTGGTAACTCTTTAATATTTATAGGTTTTTCAATAAATTTACTCATATATTCTAGTTAACTCTGTTTCTGCCATTTTCTTTTGCGTTATACAATCTCTTGTCAGCGGACTCAATGATTGCGGCAGGCACTTGTCCGTCTTCTTCGCCAAAAGCCGCAACGCCTAAACTGATAGTTACATTGCTTTCTTTACCATTACTCAATTTGCAAGCCTTTGACGCTACAAGTGAACATAATTTATTAGCAATTGCAACTGCTTCCTCATATTTTGTATTTGGGAGGATAATACTCATTTCTTCTCCTCCGTATCTACATACTATATCGGTCGCTCTGACATTTTTCTTTAATGTAAATGCAACTTGTCTTAACACAGCATCACCTGACTGATGTCCGAATGTATCATTAAACTTTTTAAAGTAATCAATATCAACCAAAATTAATGACAACGGCACATTATAACGAGATGAATGTGATACTTGATTTTGCATTTGTTCTTGGAAGTATCTATGGTTATAAAGTTCTGTCAAACCATCAGTTGTAGCCAGTTTATACTGATGATCAAAATCTCTTGATTTGATTAGATATTTAACAATAACAGCACCAATAAAAGCTAACAATGCAATAGTTAATGGAATAACAATTCCAACCCACCAGTTACGATATATCATCACATAATGAGTTGAAATCACATATAAACCATAAACTGTTGCCGATAAACCAAGAGCAACAGGCATTGACGGAATTCTCAATACAAAAAGAACTGTCAACACACTCAAGATTAAACCTAATACAAAGTTCACCCACAACGGAGCTTTCACAATGAAACTTCCGTCAATTACGTTGTTCACATAAGTTGCCTGAACCTCAACACCTGGGAAAACCTTATCTACAGGAACTGTTTTAATATCAAATAAACTTGCTGCAGTTGCACCAAAATAAACGACTTTACCTTCAAAGTTATAATCAAAGGCATCTTTGCCATCAACAGCTTTTAACAATTTATACATCGGGATATTTTCAAATGTACCAGCTTTACCATACCAATTCAGGATAAGAGCTTCACCAAATCCATCATCATCAACAACCAACGTTGGCTCTTGACCAAGATAATGAACCCCAACCATATAACCTAACTGCGGATAAAATTTATCTTGATATTTCAAAAATACTGGCATTTTACGCAAAACACCATCTTCTGAACGTGCAACATTTATCATACCTATATTTGAAGTAGCATCAAGAATACCTTGTAAAATTACACGACAATTTGAATATTCCATAACATTAAAATCTTGCGGATTATCCAATTTTACAGCTAACTTTTCAGGTAAAACAGGAGGAATTCTCAAATCTTCAGGTTGGTTATCAAGGTTCATACCAGTAAATACATTATCATATTTTTTAAATATATTAATTAGTGCATTATCTGCGGCGACATCACTTTTCATTGATTTTACGAACATAAAATCAAAAGCAATACTTTTTGGATTTTGAGCTTCGATATAATCAACCATTTTGGCGTACATATCACGTCTTAGAGGCCATTCGCCATAATTATCCAAAATGTATTCATAACTTGCATCATCAATCGCAACAATAACAATATCTTTGTTATGCTGACGAATACCGGAATTAACAATAAGACTTTGACGAATATCAAAAGTCCTGTTTTCCATAGAATTGATGAACGTAGCAAAACTTCCGTTTTTCACACTAAAAAACAATATCACTGCAAACACGGAAATCCATAAAGTATATAAAAACTTTTTCAACATAAATCCAACCCTTGTTGTTTTACCAATAAGTATGAACGATTATGTCTTATAGATACCGTGCAAACTTATAGGCAACCTGATAATTCGTTTACCCCTTCAGTATAATTTAACAAAGGCATATTGGCAAGAATATTTTTAACAACAAACTTTTGTTCCAAGATTTTATTGTTCAATTTCAAGATTTCTGTTGTGTAAGATAACTCATCAGGATAAGTTAAATAACGGAGTAAGCATTGCTCGTGTAAATTCATTGCCTTCTTCTTCCTATAAGGGTGATAACAAAATCATTATTTCAAATATTAATAAAAATTACATCAACCTTTTAAATAGTTTATAAATGCTTTTCTAATATGAATAAACGATTGAGAAAAATCAATCCATTTTGGGCATAAAAAAAGAGAGCCGTATAAATGCTCTCTTTTTTATTATTCTTATTTTTGAACTACATATGTTCCATTTGATAATTGTTGTGCAACTTCGATTGCTTTTTTCAATTGAACATCATTCTTGTTTTTAACATCATCTTCAGATAATTCAATTACAACATCAGGAGTTATACCTTTTTTATGAATATCTGTACCATTTGGAGTCAGATATTTTTGGATTGTAATATTGATACCAGAACTGTTTGGAAGTTTGTTAATCTCTTGTACTAAACCTTTACCAAAAGACTGAGTACCAACGATTACACCTCTTTTGTTATCTTTAATTGCACCTGAGAAAATCTCACTTGCAGATGCTGAACCTTTATCAATCAACACTACTAAAGGTTTTGTTGTTAACACGCCACGTGATGCTTTTTGAGTTTCTTTATAACCATCTCTATCAACGGTACTTACGATAGCTCCACCATTTAAAAACATATCTGAAATGTAAATAGCGTTACTCAACAAACCTCCAGGATTTGAACGCAAGTCAACAATTACAGCTTTTGAATCAGGATTTTTAGCCAATATATCAGAAAATTCCTTAGACGCATTTCTGCTAATAAATGAACTTAATCTAATATAAACTATATCTTTTGGCATTTTTACTGACTCTGGAACTTTTTGAGAAATTGATTTAATCTCAATTTCTGCACGTGTAATTGTATAAGATTTAGGTTCTTGGTCTTTGCGTTTTACAACCAAAGTAACTGAAGTTCCTTCTTCACCACGAATTTGTTCCGCAGCTTTATCAACAGTAATACCTTTTGTACTTTTACCATCAATTGATAAAATTTCATCCCCAGCCAAAAGCCCTGCTTTTTCAGCTGGAGTATCTTCAATCGGTGCAATTACCGTCAATTTACCGTCTTGAACACCAATTTGGATACCGATACCTTTTAATGAACCTTTAATTGAAGTTGTTTCTTCATTAAATTCTTTTGGATCTAAGAATTTTGTATATGGGTCATTCAAACTTGCAACCATTGTTTCAATTGCAACATAAGCATCCTCATCCGTTTTAATCACATTATCATACTTATGACGCCATTTTTTCCAATCCTGTTCGTTATTTGTTTGATCAACATATTTTGAGTTAATTAAACGCCAAACATTATCATACAATTCAACAGGAGTTGAAGCGTGTACATTTGAACGAATTACCCATCCGAACATAAAAAGGAAAATACTTAAAAATATAATACTTTTTTTCATTAGTTTTCTCATTCTTATTTATACCTCCAATAATCCCTTCTATTGGTTAGACGAAATAAGCCATAAAAAGTTCCATTTCAAAAAGGATTATTATAGGTCTATAGTAGCACATATAAAAAAAAATGTGAAATTTTAAATCCCACATTCATTTATCTATTGTATGATTTATTCTTTGTTAAACTGTAAAAGTTTAAATCCTAAAGATTTTTTCTTTGCATTTACGTCTGGTAGCTCGTAACATTTTATACATCTAGCTTCATAAGTTTCATCTCCACCAATCATAATTAATGGTGAATTTTTATCAGCAGGTTGACCGTCAATTAAACGCTGAGTTCTTGTTGCATGCTCACAACCACATTTCATACAAACAGCATGTAATTTATCAACTTTAGTTGCAATACACATCAACTCAGGCATTGAGCCAAATGGTTCAGCTTTAAAATCCAATTCCAAACCTGTACCGATAACTTTTTTACCTTCGTTCATCAACTGAGTAATAACTTTTGCAATATTAGAATCAAAGAATTGCAATTCATCAATTGCAACAACTTCAGCATCTTTTACAGCACTAAGGATTTGAACAGAATGTTTAACCTTGATTGCATCAAGCCATAAGCCATTTCTTGATTCAATATAATCACCTTTAGCTCTTGTATCAACTTCTGGTGAAATAACTTTGACTTTTTTCTTCGCAATAATACAGCGTCTAATACGGCGTAACAACTCTTCAGTTTTACCGCAACTCATAGGACCTGTAATCAATTCAAAACAATACCCGCTCATTTTTCCCTTTCTTTGAGAATATCTCCAAGGTAAATTTTAACTAACCCCTTAGCAATTTACCCACCCAAATACATGTTCAATATACACTAATTATAAATCTTAAAATCAAAATTTGAAAGTAAAAATTTGTAAATGTAAAAATAAATTTATAATTATTTACCCACGTAAATTATAACTTGATTTATTATCAGAAATTTTTTCTTTCAAACGCACAAAATCAGGACCATAGAAGTATTTCAACTGTTCAGGGAATCTTTGCGAAATATCTAATAAATACATTTCATGAGTAATCAATTCTTTCAAAACAAAAGCTATGTCCACATTTTTTGTCCAAACAACAGAAGATTCAATTCTACCAAATACTGCCTCAACATAGTCAGAAAGCAAATAAATCAAACGACCGCCAACTTGTTTTTCAACTTCTTTCGCTTCTTCATGCCTGTAAACAAGTCCAATAATTGTCGGCTGAAAGTTATCATATCCAACTATCTTAATCTCAACACCTCTATCATACGCAGCCGTTAATTCTTGTTCTAAAGCCTTAAAATCAGCTGACCAAATTTCTAAATAAAGAGATTTTTTTGTATTATTTATAACTTCTTTTAGCTTTTCAATATTTTTATCATAGCCTAAAATATTGTGAATAGGTTCATTATAATCATCTTTTATATTTGGAAGCTTCTTTTCAAGATAATCAATTGTAGAATTCATACGGCGTTTAAAACGCTGAGTAAGTTCTTTTGGTGAAATCGGAGTATATTTTTGAGGCTTATCAGTTGAAGAATGAACAACACCTTCGACTTCTAAAGATTTCAAAGCATCATAGGCTCTGGATTGAGGAACATCAGAAAGCTGAGATACCTCATAACCAGTTGCAGGATATTTCTTTAGCAATGCAATATAAACTTTTGCCTCATAAGAATTAAACCCAAGTTCTTTAAGTTTTTCAATCAAATTATCCATAAAATGAGTTTAGCAAATTTTGAAAAGGATAGCAAGGAATTAAATATCCCCCTCACCTAACCTCTCCCGTAGGGAGAGGAACTATATGTGATTTTCTAACTCTTCAAATATTGCATCAAGGTTGTAATCTATATCATTATTCCAAAACCTTACAACCTTAAACCCTCTACTTTCCAAATATTTTGTCCTTTTTGTATCTTTTTGAACATTAAATTCTTCGTTATGTTGCCCGCCATCAATTTCAATTATTAAAAATTTTTCTATACAGACAAAGTCAACAATATAATCACCAATTGGATATTGTCTTTTAAATTTTAAGTTATGAAATTGGCGATTTCTTAATAAATTCCATATTTTAAGCTCCTGAGGAGTTTGATTTTTTCGTAAAGTTCTAGATAATGCCAAATTCTTATTCATACAGATATTATACAACAATTCCTCTCCCTACGGGAGAGGTTAGGTGAGGGGGCAACAATATTAGATTTACAAAAAGAAACGGCGGACATTTAAGTCCGCCGCTCTATTATTTAACCATTAGAATTATTCAGTCTCTTTTGGTTTATTTGCTTCAGCTTCAAGTCTTGCTTCTTCAGCTCTTGCTTGAGCTTCTGTATCGAATGGTCCTGCAACACGTTTGTTATCTTTAGCTGGATCGATTACGTGCCATTTACCATTGATTTTAGCAACGTGTACGCCATATTTTGGGTTCACGACTGTATCACCTTGATGAGCCGGTAATTTCATGATTCTATCGTATGCATCATCCGCAACTTTAACTTTTTTACCGTTTGGTAATTCAAGTTCAGTTGGTAATGAAACTTTTTTATCATGATAGTTTGCTTTACCGTCGTTATTAGTGTCAACGAATGCAATTCTATTTGCTTCTTGTTCTAATAAACGTTTAACTTGTTTTCTTTCTGCTGGTGTCAATTCTTTACCATCGGCATCAACATATGCGTGGGATGTGTACCAAGTACCTTCACGATATTTCAAACGTGGTAACTCTGTACGAACCTCAACATCAGGATCTTTCACAACATCAAGATCTAATGCTGGACCAGTTGGTTCTGTTGGACCAGTCGGGCCAGTTGAACCTGTAGGGCCTGTTGGACCAGTTGGACCTGTTTCTGTTGTTGGTTCAGTTTCTTCTTCTAGTACACCCTCAATAGTTTTGATTTTTTCTTTAGTGTTTTTCAAATCAATGTATGCTTTTGACAATTCACGTAAGTTAGCAGTTTTTGTATCTTCACCAATTGAAGCCTTAATTACCGCAACTTTAATTGCATCATCGACTTTCTTATCACCTGTAATTTCCATATCTCTGATTTGTTTAAGTACAGGTTGTGCATCTTTACTTGCTGTTTGAATATTTTCTAGAACTTCTTCAACATTAGCACCTTTGAATGCGTCTTCTGTTTTACCTTTAGTTAATAAGAATGCTGTAACACCTGCCAATGCTGGACCGATAAGTTGACCAACAGCTGGGATTTTAGCACATGCTTCGGCAACAGCTGTTGCTGTAGCAGTACCACCTTGAGCTTCGTAATAGTGATAGAACTCTTCACCATTTGAAGCAATCCAGTGAATATCACCTGATACTGTTTCACCTGTTGCAGTTTTAGTATCTGTTACTGGTCCTTTATGACTATGAGTATTACCAAGAGCCCAGTTAATTGCGTTACCAACTAATGCTGAACCTGCAGCAATACCAGCAGCAGCAAATTTAGCAGGTAATTGGCTTTCTCTACCGAAACCAAATGTCTTAGCTAAGTGTTTAATTTCACCTTTGCTCATATTCAAATCTTTTGCAGTAACTTCGATTTCATCTAAGTTGAAGTTTTGGTCACCGCCTGATTTGTCAACTAATACGTTTTGAACAGCTTCTACGTTGATTTTTGTATAATCAACAGAACCATCTTCTTTAGTTCCAAAGATTTGTACATATTCACCGTAACGTTCTTGAGCTGCTTTGATTTGAGCTTCATCACCAGTTTCTTCAGCTTCAGCAATTCTAGCTTTACCTTCGTTATACAACTTATTCAATGCTTCCATATCATCGTTGCTTACGACAGCTGTTTTACCTTTAGCATCTGGATTTTTCTCAACAAATGCTTCTGCTTCTTTCTTATCTAAGAATGCATATTGTACTTCTTGAGTTTCTTCGTATTGTTCGTAGTTTTTGTGTGCAGCTTTTTCAAATCTCTTAGCGAATTTATTGCTATCACCACGTCTGTCTGCTTTAATGTCAACCATTTCATTTTGCAATTGAGCAATTTTATCTCTCTGTGCTTGTAATTTTGGTTGAATTTCAGCTTGAGCTTTGTTATAAGCTTCAGGGTCATTCTTATCGAACTTAATTTTCTTTTCTTGTTTTTGAAGTTCTTTTAATTCTTTTTCTGCTGCTTTTAATTCATCTTTCTTAGCTTTATATTCTGCATCATCTAATGCATCAGCACCAAATTCATCCTTAATTTTTTCTTTTGCAGCATCTTTTGAGCCTGCACCATCTCTTGCAAACTCACCCATTTGCTCTTGAATTTCGTCATTTGCAACTTTGTTGTTTTGACGGAAACCCATTTCTTCAGAAATGCTCAACTCACCACCAGCGGTTTCAACCTTACCAGCACCTTTAAGCAATTCACCAATTTGAGCCTTACATTTTTTGATTTCAGCACGTGCTTCAGGAGTATTTTGACTGCTAAGTTCTAGAAGTCGTGCTTGCAATTGAGCTATGCTCACCTTGTTCACTTCGCCACTCATTTTCTTGTGTCCTTTCTTTTCTTATAGAAAAACTTGTATTATATTTCACTATGAATTAATAAACGTTTTTTGAATCCTTAAAATTGACAAAAAATATTTACTTTGTATATACTTAGTATCTACTTTCTATATATAACTGGCTTTCAGCTAATTAAGAAATGTTAAGAAACTAAGATTGTTGGACTTTTTTAACCTGGTTTGCCTCTTGTGGTTTTGTAAAACATTCACTGTCCTTTCTACACAAAACATGCACAGTTAACCTTTACTATGTACCATGTCGGCAACCATGAGCAGAAACTTTAAATATCTATGAACAAAATTATACTAAATTTTTAAAAACAAGGCTATACTTGAATTTTAGCCGTTTACATTTGTTCACATTTATACTATTTTTACACCGAAATCAATCGATTTTAGAGCGTTTTTAACCCAATATTCATCTTCAGCACAGAATTTGTCGGTGATTGAGAAATATGTTGAGCCTGAACCTGTCATTATTGCATGGTTATAACGTGCTTTTATATACTGTAATTCACTGTAACTGTCAATTATAGCCCATTCTAAATCATTCACAAATTCCCCTCTGGAATCTAAATCAATGCCATTTGAAAACTTATAAGAAAACTTTGTATAAGCCTCTTTTGCAGAAATTCCAAGGTTGTTTGGCTTAATTAGGTTTACTTCAAATTCTTCAAACGGTAATTTTGAAACATTTTCCCCACGACCTGAGGTTTGAATTCGACCGCCCATCAAACATACATTCAAATCTGAACCCAACTTTGCACACAATTGATGTAATTTTTCATCAGGCAAAATATCATCAAATAATTTATTTAAGCCGTACAAAGTCCCAGCAGCATCGGTACTTCCACCTGCTAGACCTGCGGCTATGGGAATATTCTTTTCTATATATATATTAATAATAACTGGATTTACCTTAGTTTCTTCCAAGAATAGTTTAGCAGCTTTATAAACCAAATTACGCTCATCATAAGGGATTTCGTTACTTGATCCAGATAAAAGAATTTTAGTTTCATCTGCCTGCTCTATATTTATTGTCAAATAATCATACAAACTAATCGTTTGCATAACACTTTCAATATTATGAAACCCATCTTCTCTTTTATTAATAACTTTCAAGTCCAAATTTATTTTTGCAGGACATTGAACTTTAACACTCTTCATTTTATTTACCTAATAATGCCTCAGATAGTTTTCCAAACGTTTCAATAGATAGCTTTTCGCCCCTTGTATTCTCATCAATACCAAGCTCTGCAAGGGCTCTTGTAACATCTTCACGTAAAAAACCACCATTTAACAAACAGTTTTTAATATTCTTTCTACGTTGAGCAAATCCAGCTTTAATAGTTCTTCTAAAGTGAGAATAATCTGACAATTGCAATTTTGGTTCTTTTCTTACATCCAATTTCACCAATGCTGAAGTAACTTTTGGTGCAGGGTAAAAACATTTTCTTCCAACTACACGTAAAATTTCAACATCTGCCCAAAACTGTGAAAGAATAGTCAACAAACCGTATTGTTTACTTTGAGAATTCTCATCAGCAACCATACGTCTTGCAACTTCTTCTTGCACCATTAATATAATATCTTTAATTTTATTTCTGTTTTTATTATTCAAATCATCAATTTCGCCAAGCAAATGAGCTATAATCGGGCTTGTAATATAATACGGAATATTTGCAACAACTTTAAATTCACCCTCAGTTAAAGCTGATAAATCTGTTTTTAAAACATCATTATGAATAATCTCTAAATTAGGAGCATCAAGTTTTTTTAGTTCACGAATTGCTTCTTCATCAAGTTCAATTGCAATAACTTTTTTTGCATATTTAACAAGTTGTTCTGTAACAAACCCTACCCCTGGACCAATTTCAATAATCGTATCTTCAGGTGTAATATTTGCAAACTCAATAATGTCTTGGATAACTTCACCATCTATTAAAAAGTTTTGTCCAAGGCGTTTTTTAGTTCTGAAAAATTTTGCTCGTTCAAAATAATTTGCCATACAAAAATAATAACACAGATGAGCATTTACATTTACCCATGGGGGTAAATGTTTACAAAATTTTATTTGATATTTTAAATAGTGTTATAATAAATTTTATAAGGGGTAGGCATGTATAAATTAGACAATAAACTTTCAAGAGAAGACATTTTAAAACTATACACAAAAGGTTATACTCAAAGTCAAGATTTTAAAATCGGGATAGAGTATGAAAGATTGCCAATCACCTCTTGTTCATACAAGGCTGTTGACTATTGGTCAGAATATGGAATAAGAAATTTACTGGAAACATTTGCGAAAGAAGAAACTTGGGACTACATAACCGATGACAAAAATATCATTGGTTTAAAACATAAACACGACACAATTACCCTTGAACCAGGTTGCCAAATTGAAATTAGTGCAAAACCTGAGAAAACAATTTTCGAATTAAAAAACAAAATTGACAATATAAACTCTGCACTCAAACCTCTTACTGAAAATATGGGTATAACCCTTTTAGATTACGGTGTTTCACCATTCACAACGAATAAAGCAATAAATTTAATCCCTAAAAAAAGATATAAAATTATGGCAAGATATCTATGGGGAATTTTATCAGATGTAATGATGAGAGAAACCGCAGGAATTCAATGTTGTATCGACTTTGAATCTGAAGAAGATGCAATGAGAAAATTTAAATTGGCAAACAAACTTTCTCCATTTATGACCGCAATGTTTGCAAATTCACCAATTAGAGGTTCTGTTGATACAGGATACAAGTCTTTTAGAGCTCTTAGTTGGCTAAACACTGATAACGATCGTTGCGGATTTTGCGGAAAAATTAGTGAAGAATTTTCATTTGAAGAATATATAGATTGTGTGTTAAAAACCCCAATGATATTTATTCAAAGAGATGGACTACCTTTTGAAATCAATGGTAACATCACATTTGAAGAATTCATAAAAGACGGCTGGGCAGGAACTCACGCAACACTTGACGATTATGAGTTACAAGCGAACCTTTATTTCCCTGAAGTCAGAATGAGAAACTTCATCGAAATAAGAAACCACGACTGCGTTGGCGGGGACTTGAAATACGCAATTCTTGCAATCTACAAAGGAATTATGTACAACAAAACCGCAATGGAAGAATGCGAAGAACTATTCAAACATCTTCAATACAAAGATTTTGCGGAATTAAGATACAATATTCCAAAACAAACGCTTCAAGCTCCAATTAAAAAAGCTTTAGTTTTAGATTACGCAAAAGAAATTCTACAAATCGCAGAAAAATCTCTAAAAACATATTCAACAGGGGAAGAAATATTCTTAGAACCAATAAAAGAATATACCTTAAATGGCTTGTGTCCAGCAGATATCCTGATAAAAAATTGGAATGGATGCTGGAACAGAAACATGAAAAAACTTATAAACTATCTATCAGAAAAATAATAAAGATTGAGAATTCTCACAAAAAAAGTTATAATAAACATATGAGGATTTTCAGAAAAATATTATTAGGCTTTTTTGTGTGCATTTTGACTTGTACCATTACCCAAGCCAGTATTCGTCCATTATATTCTGACGATTATGCAAACAGACTTGAGGTTTGTGGTCCATTTCAGGAAAACTTGTTATACAACAGCTACATTCCTAATAAAAAAATTTACCTAAAATCAGAAGAAATAATTGTCGGAATTCGTAATGGAAAATGTCTCACACGTTCAGATATCAGACTAAGACAACATAATAAATTACTCATTACAATCAACTGCAAATACTCAGCAGAACAAAGAAAATCTCTTGCCGACAAAATCAGAGAGGCAAAACAAAGCCCTGCAAAAGAAAAACAATTCAGACAACTACAAGAATATTATATAAATAATAGACCTGACATTTGTACTACTATAAATCATATTGAAGACTAAAACGCATCAAATGCTTGATCAATAGGGTTTTTGAACTTAGTAATATTGCCTTGGAATAACAACTTAACAGTTCCAACAGGACCGTTTCTGTGTTTTGCAATAATTACCTCAGACAAACCTTTTGAAGAAGCCTTGATGTTTTCTTCTTCCTCAGATTCACCTTTGTTATAGTAATCTTCACGATAAATAAACATTACGATATCGGCGTCTTGTTCGATAGAACCTGATTCTCTCAAGTCTGAAAGCATCGGACGTTTATCTGTACGACCTTCAACAGCACGTGATAACTGAGAAAGTGTAATAATAGGCACATCAAGTTCTTTTGCCAAGATTTTCAAACCTCTAGAAATTGCAGAAATTTGTTGTAAACGGTCATCTTTTCCGCCACCTTCCATCAATTGTAAGTAGTCGATTACGATTAGACCCAAATCTTTTTGTTGAGTTTTTAGACGACGACATTTTGTACGAATATCAGTTAATGTACAACCACTTGTATCATCAATATAAATTGGAGCTTGGCTAAAATCGTTCATTGCTGAAGCTAATTTTTCCAAATCTTGTTGTAACATATTACCTGTTTTTAAACGTTGCGAATCAACCTCTGCGTATGAACATAACATACGTTGAACAAGCTGAGACGCTGACATTTCAAGTGAGAAGATACATACAGGAACATTTTCCTTAATTGCAACGTTTTGTGCAATATTCAGTGCGAATGCTGTTTTACCCATCGCAGGACGTGCAGCTAAGATAATCAAATCTGATCGGTGTAAACCGTTCATCATCGCATCAAGTTCAGTAAAATCAGTTCTCAAACCTGATAATTCGTCTTTGTGATTATAACGATATTCAATACTATCCCAAGTATCTAAAACCAAATCTTTTACGTGCTTCAAATCAGCAGTAGCTTTACTTGATCCAATTTCAAAAATCAATCTCTCAGCTTGTTCTAAAGATCTATCACTTGGTTCTAAATCATAACCTTTGCTAACAATCTCAGAACCTGCGTTAATCAATGCTCTTTTTACTGCTTTTTCTTGAATAACTTTTGCATAATATGAAATGTTTGAAGTAGTAATTGTGTTTTCTACCAAATCATTGATATAAGCACGGCCACCAACTGCATCAAGTTTTCCACTATAACTTAAAACATCAGAAACTGAAACGATATCAATATTATCGTTATTGTTAAACAATTGAAGCATAGCCTCATAAATATGTCTATGAGCAGGTTTATAAAAACTTTGAGGCAACAATGAATCTGAAACTTTTGCCAAAGTCTCAGGATTAACCAAAATCGCACCCAATACCGCTTCTTCAGCTTCTACGTTTTGTGGAATTAAATTTTCATCAACTTTTCTTTTTGAATTTGTTGCAGGTGGCATATCATACTCCAATTTTCTTTTTTTATTATCGTATTACATAAATAAAGACATGTCTTGTGCATGTTAAAAACATTTAACAAAAAAATGGCGGGCATTTGAAAATGCCCACCACCTCTTATATTTTAGCTTATTTTATAGCGTCTAAACAGTCTTGGCAAACACCATCAGCGTTTACTGAACGATATTTCCAACAACGTACGCATTTTTCACCTTGAGCTTTTGCAACCCAAACTGTATAACCATCTTCTGAATATTCATTTAGAACATCAGCAGGTGCAGTTTGTGATAAAGTAGCTTGAGATACGATATAGATATCTGCCAAATCTTTCGCATTAGCTTGAAGAACTGAATCATCTTCAGCTTTTACCCATACTGCAACTTCTAATGAGCTACCAACTTTTTTCTCAGCTCTTAATGGTTCAATTGCACGTGAAACAACTTCTCTTGATTTAAGAATTTTACCAAAGTCAGCTTCGATTTCTGGAGCATTCCATTTTGCATTTACCACTGGCCAATCAGCTAAAAGAATACTGATTAAACCACTACGTTGACATTCTGGAATATTTTGCCAAATATCTTCTGCTTGGTGAGGCATAACTGGTGCTAACATTTTCACTAATGCCATCAAGTTTTCATAAAGAACTGTTTGACAAGCACGACGTGATAATGATTTTTTACCAGCTGTGTATAATCTATCTTTTACAATATCAAGATAGAATGAGCTTAAATCAACTGCCGCAAAGTTTTGTAAGCATTGGAAGTATTTGTAGAATTCATAATGTTCAAATGCTTCTGTAACATCAGCAATTAATTTATTCAATTTGTGTAATGCAAATTTATCGATATTTTTAAGATCTTCATATTGAACATAATCAACTGCAGGATCAAAATCAAACAAGTTACCGCTTAAGAATCTTGCAGTGTTTCTTGTTTTCTTAAAGATTTCAGTTAATTGACCAACAATATTGTTACCGATTTTGATATCATTTCTGTAATCAACTGATGCTGCCCAAAGTCTTAAAATATCTGCACCATAGTTTTTAATAATATCGTCAGGTCTGATGTAGTTGCCTAAAGATTTAGACATTTTTCTACCATCTTCACCAAATACAAAACCGTGAGTTAAAACTTGTTTGTATGGAGCTTTGCCTTGAGTTGCGATAGAAGTTAATAGTGAAGATTGGAACCAGCCTCTGTGTTGGTCAGAACCTTCAAGGTACATATCAACTGGAGAATGACCTAATTCTTCACTTCTTGCATCAACTACGGCTCTCCAAGACACACCAGAGTCAAACCATACGTCCATAATATCTTTTTCTTTTCTAAAATGAGTTTTACCACATTTTGGACATACATAACCTGCAGGTAATAATTCTTCAGCAGAGTATTTAACCCAAGCATCTGAAGTTTCTTTTTCAAACATTTTAGCTACGTTTTCAATAGTTTCATCTGAACAGATAACTTCACCACAATCTTCGCAATAGAAGATAGGAATTGGAACACCCCAAGCACGTTGTCTTGAAATACACCAATCAGTACGGCTTTCAACCATGTTACCGATTCTGTTTTCGCCACTTGCAGGAATCCATTTTACACCGTGGATAGCTTCTAGTGCTTGATCTCTGAATTTATCAACTTTAACAAACCATTGAGGAGTTGCTCTGTAAATTACAGGTTTTTTACATCTCCAACAATGAGGATAACTGTGTTGAATATCTTGTTGAGCTAACAACGCACCACATTTTTCAAGCATATCAATAACCATACCATTACCTTTATAATATGGAACACCGATTAACTCAGGGATTTTAACACTTTCAGTCCAAATACCTTGACCATCAAGTGGTGAGAATACTTCAATATTGTATCTGCAACCAACTTCATAGTCTTCTAAACCGTGACCAGGAGCTGTGTGAACAGAACCTGTACCAGCGTCTAATGTAACGTGTTCACCTAAGATAATTGGTGATTTTCTATCTAATAATGGATGTTTTGTATTTAATAATTCTAAATCTTGACCTGAGCAAGAGCCGATAACTTTAATATCAGCTTCATCCCATTCAACATCTTTCAAGAATGCACCTAACAAGTCTTGTGCTGCAACATATACATCACCTTTGTATTCAAAGAATGTATATTCAAATCTTGGGTGCATAGAAATTGCCATATTTGAAGGAATTGTCCAAGGAGTTGTTGTCCAAATGATTGCATAAACATCTTTTCCTTCAACTGGTGCGAAATTTTTGATTGTAGCTAATGCTTCATCTTCGAATTTAAATCTTACATAGATTGAAGTTGAAGTGTGATCAGCATATTCAACTTCTGCTTCAGCCAAAGCTGTTTCGCAAGATGCACACCAATAAACTGGTTTCAAACCTTTTTCTATGTAACCTTTTTTGTACATTTCACCGAACACTCTAACTTGTTCAGCTTCAAAATCACCATCGATTGAAAGATATGGTTTTTCCCAATTACCTAAAACACCAAGACGTTTGAATTCGTTTTCTTGACCGATTAAATTCTTATGAGCAAATTCTCTACATTTTGCTCTCAATTCAACCTCAGTGATTGCATGACGTCCACCTTCAATGTTTTTAACAACTGCGTTTTCGATAGGTAAACCGTGACCATCATAACCAGGTACGAATGGTGCATAGAAACCTTTTTGAGATTTATATTTAATCAGAATATCTTTTAAGATTTTATTCAACGCAGTACCTACGTGAATTTTTTCAGAACTCAAGTAAGGAGGTCCATCGTGTAAAACGAAAGAATTTGATTTATCCTTGCTTGAAATAATTTGATTATAAATATCATTTTCTTCCCAGAATTTCTGGATTTCTAATTCTCTAACAGTAGCATTTGCCCTCATCGCTAGTGTAGTTTGAGGCAAATTCAAAGTATCTTTATACTCAACTTTTGTACTTTCAGTCATACTATTGTTCCTCTGTTTCATTATTATTACTACTACAAATCTTTTTTAATCCCCAAAATCCAATTTCTGAATTTTCGGCATCAATTTCTTCTATAAATAATTTCATCTTATCATAATCAAACGCTTTTTCCCAACGGGCGATAACAACTGTGGCAACGCAATTACCAATTAAGTTAACTGTTGTTCTACCCATATCCAAAATTTGATCAATACCTAACAAAATAGCAACCCCAATAATGGGGATATTGAAACTTGCCAAAGTACCTGCCAATACAACTAGCGATACCCTTGGCACACCTGCAATACCTTTACTTGTAAGCATCAATGCCAACATCATAATAATTTGTTGGTTCAAATCAAGGTTAATTCCACAAATTTGAGATGAGAATATTACTGCCATGGCAAGGTATAATGTACTTCCATCAAGGTTAAATGTGTAACCTGTCGGCATTACAAAACCAACAATATTTGATGGCACACCAAATTTTTGCATAATTTCCATAGCTTTAGGAAAAGCTGCTTCAGAACTTGCTGTTGAGAAGGCTAGAATTGCAGGTTCTTGAATTGCTTTTAATAAATTTCTTAAAGAAATTCGTGCATATTTACAAGCAATAAACAATACCAACAATACAAATAAAGCAAGTGCTGTATATAAAGAGAAAATTATCTTTGCATAATTTTTAAGAATTGATAAACCATTCATACCAACAGTAGATGCGATAGCACCAAAAATACCCAAAGGTGCAAAATACATAACATATTCGGTAACTTTGAACATAATTTGAGAAACTGAATTTAAAACATCCATAACAGGCTGAGCTTTTTTACCAACCGCACAAATTGCAATAGCTACAAATATTGAGAACACAACGATTTGCAACAAATTACCCTCAGACATTGCCTGAATAATACTTGTCGGAAATACGTTTACAATCATTTCCGCAATAGAAGTGTGCGGAGTCGTAACTGCCATCAAGCCAGCTTCTTTTAATAGCTCTGGGTTAGCAACAGTTCCTGATACAAAGCCTTTTCCTGGGTTAAAAATATTTCCCATTGTAAGCCCCAATATCAAGGCCAAAGTTGTAACGACTTCAAAATAAATAATTGTTTTTACACCGATTTTGCCAAGTTTTTTGATATCACCATGTCCCGCAATACCAGTAACCAAAGTCGCAAAAAGTAACGGTGCAATAATCATTTTTACCATTCTCAAGAAAATCAACGCAAAAGCACGCATCTTGACCGCCATATGCGGGGCAAAATGACCAAACAACACACCTAATATTAGCGCTAAAAATATCAGTAATGTAAGTCGTGAATGTTTCAATTCTAACCTCTCAAAAAGATTATAAAACAAACATGTAAAGCGTTATACAGTTAGCTAAGTTTTTGTAAAATTTGTTAAAAAATCATCTGTTTACGCTAATTTTTTTGCTTGAAAAAATGGATTTATCCTCTTATAATTCTTTTAAAGATTAGCTAATGGTTCGTTTTTAAAGAAAGGAGAATAGTTATGTGGGAAAAAGACATTAATATCCACGAAGTACGTGAAATCCGTACAAGAACTAACGTTTATTTTGGCGTTGGTGCAATCCAAAAAATTTATGATATTGCAAAAGATATCAAATCAAAAGGCATTGATAAAGTTATCGTGATGTCAGGGAAAAACGCATACAAAGCAACTGGAGCTTGGGATGTTGTTGAAAAAGCATTAAAAGAAAATGAAATCGGTTATGTAAATTATGACCAAGTAACCCCAAACCCAACAACAGTTCACGTAAACGATGCAGTTAAATTAGCAAAAGAATTTGGCGCAAAAGCAGTTCTAGCTATTGGTGGCGGATCTCCAACCGATGCTGGTAAATCTGTTGCAATTCTTCTTGAATATCCAAATAACACGGCTGAAGAATTATATGAATTCACATTCACACCAAACAAAGCTGTTCCAATCATTTCAATCAACTTAACTCACGGAACAGGTACAGAAACAAACAGATTTGCAGTAGTAACAAACCTTGAAAAAGATTTCAAACCTGCAATTGCATATGACTGTATTTATCCAATGTACGCAATTGATGACCCACAATTGATGACAAAATTATCACCAAAACAAACTAGATATGTTTCAATTGACGCAGTTAACCACGTTGTAGAAGCTGCAACATCTTTAGTTGCTTCACCATATTCAATTATGCTTGCAAAAGAAGTGATTAGACTTGTTTCAACATACTTACCAAAAGCACTTGCAAACCCTGAAGATTTAGAAGCAAGATACTTCTTAGCATACGCAGCAATGATGGCAGGTGTAAGTTTCGACAACGGCTTGTTACACTATACACACGCACTTGAGCACCCACTAAGTGCAGTTAAACCTGACTTATCTCACGGTTTAGGTTTGGCTATTTTATTACCTGCAGTAGTTAAAACTATCTACAAAGAAAAAGCTGCAACTTTAGCTGATATCTTAGCTCCAATCGTTCCTAATTTAACAGGAGATGCTACTGAAGCTGAAAAAGCTGCAAATGGTGTTTATGCTTGGTTGAAATCTGTTGATGTTCCAGAAAAATTAACAGATATGGGATTTAGTGCTGAAGATGTTGATAAACTTACTGAACTTGCATTCACAACTCCATCTCTTGATGGCTTAATCAACATCGGACCTAGTGGAAACTCTAGAGAAGTTGTTAGAAAAATCTACCAAGATTCTCTATAATTTCTAAAAATTATCCACTAACAAAAAGGCGGTTTGGAAATCCAAACCGCCTTTTTAAATAAATTATATTTACACCTAATCAGCCATTGAAACGCCCATAGATTTATGACGTTTAAGCATTACACCACGTTTTGAAGTTTGAATAAATTCAATCATATTTTCGATATATTCATTCATTTCAATTTCAGCTTTTACTTTTTCAATTGCTTGAGTAGTGTTATATTCAGGTGAAGTTAGAATTTTGAATGCTGCATTAACGGCAGTTCTTGTTTCTAGCGGAACTCCACGGCGTTTAAGTGCAATTACGTTAATACCAACTGGAGCTGCAGGTCTGCCATCCCCTTTAGAGTATGGAAGAACGTCTTGTCTTGCAGCAGAAAAACCACTTACAATAGACATTGAACCAATTCTTACGTTTTGGTGGAATACGCTCATACCACCAACAAATGCACCAAAACCAACGTGAACATGACCACCTAAAGTAACTAAGTTAGCCAAAATTACTTGATCTTCTAAAACACAGTTATGTGCAACGTGAGAACCAACCATCAATAAGCATTTATTACCAACTCTTGTAGTAAAATCACCGCAAGCTGCCCCTCTGTGAATAGTTACGTTTTCTTTAACAATAGTTTCATCACCAATAACAACTTTTGTTGGCTCACCTTTATAACCTAAATCTTGTGGTTCTGAACCAATAGTCGCAAATGGTGAAATTGTACAATTTTTACCAATTTCAGCAAATTCAATATAAGCATTTGCAATAACTCTTGTTCCACTACCAATTTTTACATCTTGACCAATAACTACATTTGGTCCAATATAAGCATCTTCAGCAATTTGTGCAGATGGATGAATAACTGCTGTTTTATCAATCATAGTTTCCCCTCTTTCTCTCTACCTAACCGATAAGTCAATTATATTACTAAATAATGACAAGGGCGGAAATCTTTATATCATTTTAATATTTACAAGTGCCGAAAAATATTATAAAATTAACTCATAAGAAGAAAGAGGTATATTATGAGAAATACAGTTTGGGACAAATACGCAAGGGTACTTGTTGATTATTCAACCGATGTACAAAAAGGCGATTTAGTAATAATTAGAGCCGAATCAATTCACGCAAAAGATTTGGTTAAAGCTGTTTATAAAAGAGTTTTAGAAAAAGGCGGACATCCACTAATCAGAACTGCTATTGGTGATATGGCAGAGCTGTTCATCAAATACGCTTCAGATGAACAACTTGATTATGTTGATCCAATTACAAAACTAGAATACGAAACTGTTGATAAATACATTTCTATCGGCGGACCACTAAACACAAAAAATATGGCAAGAGCAGATTTATCAAGACTTGCACGTAGAGGAAAAGCTACAAAATTCTTATCAGAAACGCTTATGAAACGTTCTGCAGAAGGTACTGCAAAGTGGGTTATAGCTGATGTTCCAACTCACGCATTAGCTCAAGAAGCAAAAATGTCATTAGATGAATACACAGAATTTTTATTCAAATCTTGCTATTTGGATTTGGATGACCCTGTTGCAAAACTAAGAGAATTAGACGAAAAACAAACCGCTTGGGCAAACTACCTAAACGGAGTTAAAAAAGTTCGTATAGTTGGTGAAAAAACAGATATTACATTTGGCGTTGAAGGCAGAAAATGGATTAGCTGTTCAGGTGTAAATAACTTCCCTGACGGTGAAGTATTTACATCTCCAGTTGAAGAAGATGTAAACGGTGAAATCTATTTTGACTATCCTCAAAACTACCGTGGAAACTCAGCTCAAGGTGTTCATTTATGGATTGAAAACGGAAAAGTTGTAAAAGCAGAAGCTGACCAAGGCGAACAATTCTTAAACGCTATGCTTGATATGGACGAAGGTTCACGTGGAATTGGCGAAATTGCTATCGGCACAAACGATGAAATCCAAGAAGTTACAGGTAACATCTTATTTGACGAAAAAATTGGTGGAGCAATCCACATGGCAGTAGGTGCGTCTTACCCTGAAACAGGCGGTAAAAACGTTTCTGGCCTACACTGGGATTTAATCAAGAATATGAAAGACGGTGGCAAAATCTACGCCGATGATGTTCTTATCTATGAAAACGGCAAAATGCTAATTTAGTATAGTCATTCTGAGAGTGAAAATATTATTAGATTTCACGGGCTTAAGCCATCTGAATAACAACATAATATTTTCACCGAAGAATCTCATAAATTATTTAAAGAGAAAAGTTGTAAAAATTTTTCTCTTTTTTTAGCAAAAAATATTTTTACAAGTTTTATAAGAACATCGGCAACTAATGAAAAGGGGACCCCATGCAAATAGCAAAAATTCAATTTAACAATATTCAAAATCTAAACTATCAAAACACTATTCAAAACAACACTAAAGCTGAAGCTCCTATTTCTCAACCACTTAAATACGCTGAGATTCCATTAAATTATCAGTTTGGAGCATTAGTAAACTTTAAAGGCGGCAGCGAATTCTTCGACCCGAACAGAACGATGCCTCACATCGATTACGAAGAATACAGAGCAATGAACGAAAATACAAAAATTCGTTTCCGCAAAAGATATATAAATTTTGACAAAGACCCTTACATTGATAAATCAGAACTTGTGGATTCAAAATTCTTATATATGCCGCTACGTACCGAAAAAACAATGAATGAATTCTTAAAAACTGCATCAATTTATAACAAATACAAAGATCAACCAATCATTTGTTTAGGCAGAAGTCCAAAATGGTTCTTAAACGCTTCATTATGGATGAATGGTGGTATCAACGATTATAAATTCGTTGCATTTTCAAAATATTGGTACAGACCTGATTATAGAGAAGGTGTTAAAAGATACGAAGATAAAGGACCAACAGAAAAAGAAGTTATTGCATACAGAAAATACTTACACCGTATCCAAGCTGACCCATATTCAATCGTAAAACATCACTTAGAAACTGGTAAGAAAACAGTTATCACTGATTATATTTGTTCAGGCAAAGGTTGTACTTCTTTCTTAGAAGTAATGGGGGATTATGCTGACGACTTGGGCATTTTGGAAGAATTTTCAAAAGCAATCCAAATCGTAGGTATTGGCTCTATGGAATATATGGAAGACTTACATCCAGATGCTGATGAAATTGATATTCCAACAGTTCATATGCCACCTGTGTTAAAACCATATGAAAAAAATATCAAACAAGAATATTATGATATGGACTACATTATGTTTAGAGAAATGCTTCTTAACCAAAACACAAACGAATGTCGTTCAACATACTATCCTCACGAAGCTTGGACTGTTTATAAACCAGACCAATTCAAAACAGGTTTGATTAAAGATATGAAAAAAGTAAAAGAAGTACGTGCTCAGTTGAAAGGTTTTGACCAAATCTCTCACTTTACACCAGCAATGTACGATTACAGAAACCTACTTAACTTCTGGATTTTAGATAATTTAGATAAAAGAGGTATGCTAAAACCGAACCATAAATCAAAAATGTAATGGGGTAAATATATATATTTAAAGAAGGCTTAAACCTAAGCCTTCTTTCTTTTATCTTTCATTATTAAAATAAATGTGCGGTTGGAGAGAGGATAAGCGGATCTCCTGCTTTCCAAGTTCTATCCAAATGGTCGTATGAATCATTTAGATACTTAACAAGTTCCTTAATCATTTTATTTTCGTGTTGCGACATCATCTCAGTCATTATGGTAGTATAAATCCCTTGAACTTGCATTGCATCAAGAACTCTTGGACTTGGAATACCTCTAATTGTGTTTTGAGTATCAAATAACCCATGATGAATTACACGTCTAATCATAAAGGCTAAATCTTTGGTTTCTGCAGTTGCGTGTGGTGATTTTTCAAAAGTTTTCAAATAATGACCAAACTTGATAAGTGTCATTTGCACAGTATTTGCAAGTTTTTGAGATTCATCTCCTGGACAAGAATCAATAAATTTTGGAGTTAATGAATTCAATAATTTGGCACTTGCAGGCTCCATATTCAACTCTGGGTGATGTGGATAGAATTTAAAACATTGGAAATCTAAATTAGTTTTATCTATGCCCATTTTATCACACCACGCAAAGAATTTACGTTGAAATTTTACCGGAGTCATCTCTACAACATAAAACATATCTTGTTCTTCTTTAACTTTTTTCCAAGCATGTTTCATATTATGTGAAAAGGTTTTATTAGCCCAAGGATTATCCGCCCAGAATTTCTTCATCAACGCAGAACGCTCTTTTGTCATTTTATGTGGAGAAGTTAATTCATCAACAGTAAAATCTTGAACTTTATTCGCTTTCATAAATTTTGACATAGCTTTTCTGATATTATCAGCACTTGTCATATGCCAAGCCTTAATCATAACTCTATGAAACATTTCAGCTTGCTCAGGATGTTCTCTGAAAAACTGTTTTTGTCTTTCAGACATCGCAAACGCACGTTCAGGATGTTCACGATAGAATTTCAACAAACCTTCCTGAATATGTTTTCTATGCTCAGCAGAAAGCGGACGACCATCACGTCTTTGAGGGATATAAACAGGTTCCCCTTCTTGTTGTTGAGCTTTTATATCCATAGTTTCCATACGTTTCAACTTCATTTGAGTAGTCAAACGCTCATTATATTCAGGATCTGAAAACTTCAAAACGTGTCCATAATTTCTATCAACTTTAGGAATACCTAATTTATTCATAATTGGGTTCAAATCACGACCGCCTGCATAGGCTTTCAAATCATTTAATGAAAAACCATCTGCCCAATATAATTTTATAAGTTGAAGCGTCAAATCCTCTTCAGTATTAAATTCAGGGATTCTACCAGATATCAAATCATCCATCAAAGTCCCTTCACGATAATCAACATCATACGCTGATTTGACATCCTTAAATTCAGGAAATTTTGCTTTTAATTCAGCTAATGAAAAACAATCTTTGATACTTTCATACAGTCTTCTGTGGATTGTAATCAATGTATCTTTTGCTTTGTTTCCTTCTTCCAAAATCATCCCCGCCCATTCACGAACATTTTTTGGATAAATATTTGGATACTTAGCCGCCAATTTATCAAGATTGGCAACAGTTTCTGCTAAATCTAAACTGTAACCACCTGTAAAATTAGGCTGATAACCAATATAATGCTGAGCACTTGGGGTAGCCAAATCCTGCTTTACTGCCTCATTTTGTGCAACTTGAGGTTGTTGGACATTTTGAACTTTGTTTTGTGCCAACATCTGCGGAGCAATTTTATCAATCTTCATGAAAATAACCTTCTAATTAGTACTAATCTAAATTTAATAAGTTACTATATGGCAAAATTTTGCTAAATTTCAGGAAGATATTTACAAAAAGATACTAAAGGAACAGGAGTACTGAAGGTGAATTCAGTACTCCAATAATGTAAAGCGTATCAAGCGATCCGATTATCACTTGACATTTAAGTCTTAATACTATTTAGATGATGTTAATACATATTTAGCAGCATCAGATGCAGGTTCAACAGTCGCATCATGGAATACGATTGGGAACACGTCTGTCATTTGATTAGCTGAGTTTTTAACTGTACATGGTGTTTGTACATCTGCTTTTGCAGCCACACCACAATTTACTTCTTTGTTAGGAAGAGTTACGCCATTAACATCAATAAAACCTACGCATTTTGCCAAGTCACCAGTAATAACATCACCAGTCAATTGAGTACCAATAGGTAATTCACAAGCACCAGCCTCACTGTGGAAACCAACAATTGAACCATCCGCCAATGTATATACAATTGCATCTGTTAAAGCTAAGCCATTAGCTAATGATGCTTGGGCAGTTGAGCTAGTACCAGAAACCCATTCGTAATCTTTCGATGAACCATTTGCATTTCTCTTTAAATTACTTGATGCACCCATATAAGTTTGACCAGTTAATGTACCGTTCAAAATTGAACAGAATGTCATCACTTCTTCAGGGTGATCTTCAGCACCAGCAGAACATCCTGCAGCTGTACCAGCATAGTCAAAGTCATATTGAGCTTGAGCCATTAGACCAGCTTGATTTAATGTTGAAATTGTTTTCTTAAATTGTGATCTAAATTTTGCACCATTAGTGTTTGCAATCAAGTTTGGAATAGTCATCGCAGCAACTACACCAATAATACCTAAAGTAATCAATACTTCCGCTAAGGTAAAACCGCTTTTTTTCATCATACTCTTGAAATCCTTTCATTAAATAAATACTTATAACATACCAACTTTATTATTAATTCTTGGGGATTAATAACAAGTTTATAATTACATGTTGTCATATTGTGCCAAGTTTGTCAACCCTTATTGTTACATTGTGTCATTTTTTTAATGCAAAAGTATGAGATAATTAAATAAAGGGAGATATTATGGGGAACTTAACAACAGCTTTAGGACAAAGAATAAAAGAACTTAGGAAAGCAAAAAAACTTACTCAAGCTCAACTTTCTGAAGCTATTGGTATGGAAACTACTAATTTCTGTAAACTAGAAAATGGTGGTCAACTCCCTAAAGAAGAGAATATTGAAAAAATCGCATCGGTTCTTGAGGTTTCTGTTAAGGATTTGTTTGATTTCGACCACCTAAAACCGCGTGATATACTTGAAAAAGAATTAATCACAGAAATCCAAAACGCATCTGATAAAGATATTGAACTATATCATAGAATTATATTTTCGCTTGTTCAACATTGCTAATAGGGGATAAATATACAAAAAATCTCTGTTGTGTTACGCCCAACCTACATAACTAACACCCTCTCCAAGGGAAGAGGGGTGGGGAGAGGGTTTGATTATTAACATTGATAGATTCTGACTTTCGTCAGAATGACAGTTTAAACATAAAAAAGACCGACATTTCTGTCGGCCTTTTGAATCTTGTTGGTATAAAGAGATTAACGTTTTGAGAATTGGAAACGTTTTCTTGCTTTCTTTCTACCATATTTTTTACGTTCTTTAACACGTGGGTCTCTTGTTAATAGACCTTCAAGTTTTAAAACGTTTTTGAATTCTTCATTAGATTTAACTAATGCTCTTGAAATACCGTGTCTGATAGCACCACATTGTGATACTACACCGCCACCTACAGCTTTAACTCTAACGTCAAATCTTTCTTGAGTTTCAGTTAAAACAAGTGGTCTGTAAACTAGCATTTCGATAGCTGGTCTGTTACCGATATAATCTCTTAGTTTTTTACCGTTAACAAAAATTCTGCCGCTGCCTTTAACCAATTTTACAACTGCGATAGAGGTTTTTCTGCGACCTGTTGCTTTAATTTCAGTATCTGCCATTATTTAGCCTCCTTTTCAAGAACGATTGGTTTTTGAGCAGCATGTGGGTGCTCAGCACCAGCGTAAACTTTTAATTTGTTGAATTGTTCAGCACCCAAAGTGTTGTGTTGTAACATACCACGAACAGCATGTTCAATAACGATTCTAGGATCTTTTTCCATCAATTCTTTGAATGTAGCTGATTTTAAGCCACCTGGGTAACCAGTGTGGTGTAAGTAAACTTTATCAGTTTCCTTTTTACCTGAAACTACAACTGCAACGGCACCGCCGCCTGCTGTAGCTTCAAATTTTTTATCCTCCATTTGCTAACCTCGCAAACAAATTGTTAATCAAAAGCCAACCCGAAATACGAAGGAACCGACAGAGCATCACCCACAAGTGAACGATACATTGCAAACGCCTTTTCCCTACCATTCGTCCTGAATATACCT
>JAZSDA010000025.1:0-12461 GCA_045530955.1 Candidatus Gastranaerophilaceae bacterium | reverse complement strand
AAATCCACAAAATTGAAGAGATTTCTTACGAAGATATTGCTAAATTGGTAGAACCAAAATATATTGAAGAATTCAGACAAAGAGCTCTTAGACCTGAAGCTCCTATTTGTAAAGTTGGTGCTCAAAACACTGACGTTTACTTCCAAGGACGTGAAACAGTTAACAAATACTACGATGCAGTTCCAGATATCGTTCAAGAATACATGGATAAAGTTGCAAAAATTACTGGCAGACAATATCATCCATTCGATTACGTTGGTGCTCCAGATGCAACTGACGTTATCGTAGCTATCGGTTCAGGTTGTGAAACTATCGAAGAAACAATCGAATACTTGAACTCTACTCGTGGTACTAAATACGGTTTAGTTAAAGTTAGATTATACAGACCATTCGATGTTAAACGTTTCAACGAAGCACTTCCTTCAACTGTTAAACGTATCGTAACTCTAGACAGAACAAAAGAACCTGGTTCAATCGGTGAACCTCTATTCTTAGACGTTGTAGCTGCTCTAGAAAATAAAGATATCAGAGTAATCGGTGGCCGTTATGGTTTATCTTCTAAAGAATTTACTCCATCAATGGTTCTTGCTGTTTACAAACACTCTGAAGCAAATGGTTTCCACGGCTTTACAGTTGGTATTGAAGATGACGTAACTAACTTATCATTAAAAGTTACAGAACAAATCGTTACTGAGCCAGAAGGCACAACTAACTGTATGTTCTGGGGCTTAGGTTCTGATGGTACTGTTGGTGCTAACAAGAACTCAATTAAAATTATTGGTCAATATACAGACAAAGATGCTCAAGCATACTTTGCTTATGACTCTAAAAAATCATTTGGTGTAACTGTTTCTCACTTGAGATTCGGTGATAGCCCAATCAAATCAACTTACTTAATTACTGCACCTGACTTTGTATCTTGCTCAACTCACGCTTACGTTGGCAGATACGACCTATTAAAAGGTATCAAAGAAGGTGGTACATTCTTACTAAACAGCCCATACACAAGAGAAGAAGCATTTGCTCACTTAACTCGTGATATGCAAAAAACAATCATTGACAAGAAAATCAAATTCTACAACGTAGATGCTGAAAAACTTGTTAAAGAACAACCAGGCCTACGTGGTAAGGGTGCTAACACAGTAATGATGGTAGCTTACTTCAAAGTTTCTGGTATCATTCCATTCGAACAAGCTTACGAAGGAATGAAAGAAATGACTATCAAAACATTCAAGAAAAAAGGTGACGATGTTGTTAACATGAACTTAGCTCTTATCGATGCAGCTGTAAATGCTTGCCAAGAAGTTGTAGTTCCTGCAACATTAGACGGCGTTGGATGTGTTGATGAAGTTCAATTATTACCAGAAAACGCATCAGAATTTGCTAAGAAAATCATTGAACCTTCAATGAGACAAAAAGGTGATGATATCCCTGTTTCAGCAATGTCTAATGATGGTGTAATCCCAACAGGTACAGCTTGCTTAGAAAAACGTGGTATCGCACCAAGAGTCCCTCACTGGAATTCAGAAGCTTGTTTACAATGTGGTATTTGTGCTTCTGCTTGTCCTCACGCAGCTATCAGAACTAAGTTAGTTGAAAAAGAAGACTTAGCAAAAGCTCCAGCTTCATTCAACACAATCGAAGCTAGACCAAATGCTAACGGTGAACACTTCAAGGTTCAAGTTTACTGCAACGACTGTACAGGTTGTGGTGTTTGTTTAGACCAATGTCCTGCAAACAAAAACCCTGAAAAACAAGCTCTAACTTGGTCAACAATTGAAAAAGAAGTTGAAGCTTGCGAAGTAGTAAACGAAAAATTCTTTGACGAATTACCAGATAACGTAATGGGTAGAAACACTACAAAAACTATCAAAGGTGCTATGTTGAGAAAACCATTATTCGAATTCTCAGGTGCTTGTGCTGGTTGTGGTGAAACTCCATATGTTAAATTAGTTTCACAACTATTTGGTGAAAACGCTATCGTTGCTAACGCAACTGGTTGTTCATCAATCTACTCTGGTACATTCCCAACAATCCCATACACAACAAACAAAGACGGCAGAGGTCCAGCTTGGGCTAACTCACTATTCGAAGATAACGCTGAATTTGGTTTCGGTATGAGATTGGCTGTTGATACAAACAGAGAAACTTTAAAAACATATGTTGAAAAAGTTTTAGCTTGTGCTGAAGCTCCAGCTGACTTGAGAGAAGCATTAGAAGGTGCTATGGCTCACTTCGATAATTCTAAAACTGAAGAAGCTGTTGCTGCTCAAACAAAAGCTAAAGAAGTTCTAGCAAAATATGCAGATAAAGATTGTGCAGATCTTGCTAAAGTTAGAGAACTTCAAGACTACTTCACTGATAAATCAATCTGGATTATCGGTGGTGATGGATGGGCTAACGATATCGGTTACGGCGGTATCGACCACGTATTGGCTCAAAACCAAAACGTTAACATCCTTGTTCTTGATACTGAAGTTTACTCTAACACTGGTGGTCAAGCTTCTAAATCTACACCAACAGGTGCTGTTGCGAAGTTTGCTACTGGCGGTAAACCAACATATAAGAAAAACATGGGCTTAATGAGCATGTCTTATGGTTATGTTTACGTTGCATCAGTTGCTCTAGGTGCTGATAGAAACCAAACTCTAAAAGCATTCCAAGAAGCTGAAGCATACAACGGACCATCAATCATCTTCGCTTATGCTCCATGTATCGCTCACGGTATCGATATGAGTAAAACTCAAACAGAACAAAAACGTGCTGTTGATGCTGGTTACTTCCCACTTTACAGATACAACCCAGCGAATGAACAACCATTCACTTGGGATGCTAAAGATCCTCAAGGAAGCTACCAAGACTTCATCAGATCAGAAGGTCGTTATAAGTCATTACTTAAAACAAACCCTGAAGCAGCTGAAGCTCTATACACTCAAGCAGAAGAAGATGCTGCAAAACGTATGTCTGTTTACAAAGCTGTTGGCGAATTAATGAAATAATCCAACACTTGGATATACAAAAAGAGGTTCTGATTATTCAGAGCCTCTTTTTTTTTGAAAAAAAATAAAGGTTGAACAAATTGTCCAACCCTTAAATCTTATTTATTGTATTCACTATAATCTTTTGCAACTTCACGCCATTCATTTTCTAATATGCTATATGCGTGATTCCAGAATTTTTCTATTGCGTAAGTTTCACGTTCTTCCTTGTGCAAAATATGAACAACAACATCACCATAATCAATCAAGTTCCAACGATTTTTTACATCGTTTTCCTGACGTATAGGCAATCTTTCAAAGTCATTCTTCACTTTATCTTTTACTGTTTCCATTAAGGATTTAACATGTGGAGTTGAATCCCCAGTAACAATAACAAAATAATCAGCCAAAGACGAAACATTACTAATATTTAAAATGGTAATATCTTTTGCTAATTTATCATCAAGGATTTGTGCAACAATACACGAAAATTTATGAGAATCTAATTCCATTTGAAATTATTCAGCCTTTCTTATTCAATAATATCAACTCTGCGTTTGTGTCTGCCACCTTCAAAACCTGTTTTTAGCCAAATATCAGTAATATCTAAAGCTAAGTGTTCCCCAATAACACGTTCACCTAGGCATAAAATATTAGCGTTATTATGAGCTCGAGAAACACGAGCAGAATATGTATCACAGCATAATGCAGCTCGAATACCATGTACTTTATTTGCTGCAATAGACATACCTATCCCAGTACCGCAAACTAAAATACCTCTATCAACTTTTCCTGTTCTTACAAGCTCAGCAACTTTTCTTGCAATATCAGGGTAGTCGCAAGATTCCGGAGTATAAGTTCCAACATCGGTATATTCAATATCTCTTATTTTTAAATAATCGATAATACTTTCTTTGTAACGGAAACCGCCATGATCAGAACCGATTGCAACTTTTAAATGATCCATAAATAAACTCCTTTTACATACTATAAAACAAAATTTAGTCGTAAATACATTTTACAATTTTTAGCCAAAAATGTAAATAGAATTATCATAAAAAGATACAAAAAAGAGGCTATAAACAGCCTCTTAATAATAAAATGGAGTTTAATATAAAAATCCTAAGAACTACTTACCATTTGCATTGCTTGTTGTAATAATTCTTTGTTAGAAGAAATCAATTTATTAACAACTTCCATTTGCAATTTTGCCATTTGGTAGTATGAAATATTACCTTTAAAGTCTGAGTTTGAAAGTTCTAATAATCCAGAACGAATTTCACCACAACCTAACAACGGTTTACCTGAAGCCTCAGTTTCTAAGAATTGACCATCCTTATATTCATAAAGTCCTGCCGCATTATGGAAGTTTCTTGTTGTAATCCTATATAGTGGAACAACTTTCTTACCATTTTCAGCTTTACCAACAATAGTACCATCCTTTTTGATTTCATATTCATCGTATTTTCCTAGATATTTACCATTGTTTGGGTCAATCCACATTTTAATATTTGTTGTCGGGATATCCAAAGCACCACCTTTTAGTGCGGTTTCTTGATATAAATCAGCACTGATAGGCTTTGTACCTTGCATAATTTCACCTTTATCGTTCAAAATATAACCTTGAACAGTATTACCATTTGTGGCACGATAAACACCTTCACCATCAAAAGTAAATTCACCAAGTCTTGTGTAAACACTACGGCCATCAGCAGTTTTTGTTAAGAAAAAGCCTTTACCTTCCAAGAATACGTTATCATTAGAAGTCCCAGGAGTAGATTTACCTTGGCTCATTTTTTTACTGTAATCGTCATTGATTGCTCCATTTAAAAATGTTTTAAAGTTTACTTGTTTTTCTTTAAAACCAGGAGTATAAACGTTTGTCATGTTATCCGCAATAACATCCATCCAGTTTATAGTTGCGTATTGAGTATTTATCGCTGTTACAAATGCATCATTCATAATAACAACTCCTTATTGTTTATTTCTTCTGTTTTCTTTTTGTTGCTTGCTTCCTCTGTTAGAATAAGATAAATCAGAGTAAGGCAAATCATTTTCTCTAAAAGTAGCTTTTAAAGATTCAATATTATTTCTCAAATATTGTTCAACTGCCTTATCTCCAGGGATAAAGTTCGCAGCTAAGGCACCGTCTTTACCGACTCTAAGAATTACTGAAATATTTTGATCAAAATCAATTCTTAAAGGTTGATTATTCTCTTTCGCAGTCATCAAAGCATTTAATAAAGTTTGAGAAATTTGTGCACTTTGCTTAACTTGAGCAACTTCAGCACCTGAATTTAATAAATTTTGAGCTTGTGCTACAACGTTTTGAGCCGAAACATCATTTTGTTGAGTTAAATTCACAAAAAATTCAGCATCAGCCTGAGTCATTGAAATATTAGATGGTGAAAAATCAAGAGTAATTGCACCTGATAATTTTTGAGTTTCAGCTAACTGAGTTACAGGTGTTGATTGATTTGTTTTAACCATTTGCTGAATATCATTTGACAATTGGTTATTCATATCCATCATTGATAATGCTGCATACTTAGTTAATTCAGGATTATTTTCTACAGCTTTATTTTGCTGAGATATATCCTGATTATTTGCATTAGATTGCTCTTTATTTTCAGTTTTTTCAGCAACTTCATTTACTTTATTATCAGAAGTTTTTTCAGATTTTTTTGAATCTTCAGTTTTTTCAGTAGAAGATACTTTATCCATTTCCTCTTTAAATGAAGAATCTGTTGATTTTTTAGAAACATCTGAACTTGCAGCACTGGATACTTGATTTGAAGAATTTGTGCTACTTACTGATGTTGATGATGAAGTTGTTGCATTAATACTCATTTTAAATACCTTCTAGTTCACTTAGTTGTCTTAAGATTTCTTTTTCTTCTTCCTCAGCTTTCTCAAGATTTGCCTTATAAAACCTTGTTACGCCAAGCTCTGAGAATTGTTTTAATTCTGCGGCCTTTTCTTCTGCAAGATAAGCCTCTTTACTTTTTTCTTTATGTTTTTCAAGAACTTTAACTGCCTGCTCACATTTAACTAATTTTTCAATTTCTAAATCTAGCTTTGTTTGAAGTTCTTGACGTCTGAACTCTAATTGTTCAGCTTTCGCCCAAAGATGTCTTAAAAAGTTATCATACGATTCATACATCATAGGGTCGGCGTTTCGCATACCAGCTTTTGTGTCCAAAATATCTTGATTGTTTTTCTTGATATCCTGTTCAGCTTCATAGACTGCCTGTTGAGCTTTCTGAACTCTCATCCTCTGCTCTTCTTTTTGATTTATTCTAAAATCTAGCACCTTCTGCAATCTATACCTGAATGGCATGTTAACACTCTTTCTTAAGATTATTATGTCTTATTATCAAAGAGCACGAAACATCTAAACGTATGATATTGTTATAATGAGTATTCTAAAAAAGTCAAAAAAAATATGCCGTCCAAATTTCGAACGACATATTTTTATTGTTTTTTTAATTATTCTTCTACCGGAGCATCTTCTGCCGGAACAGCAGATTGCTCATGAACAGATAACGCAATTCTCTTATCTGCAGGATTGAATTTAAGAATATAAGTACTGATTTTATCTCCAACTTTAATCATAGTTTTTGATTCATTTTGGTAATCTGCTACTTCATTGTGCGGTAATAGAGCTTCAACACCAGGGAACACTTCAATAAATGCACCAAAATGTTTTAAGCGTGTTACAACACCTTCAACCTTATCACCTTCTTTAATTTTATCAGCAGCTTCAATCCATGGATCTGGTTCTAAGTTTTTCAAACTCAATGAAACTCTTTGTTTATCGTGATCAACCGCAATAACTTCAACATCAATCTTATCACCAACTTTTAAGATATCAGTCGGGTGATCAATCCATCTCCAAGATAACTGAGATAATGGAAGTAAACCATCTAAGCCACCAAGGTCAACAAAAGCACCAAAATCTGTAATTCTTACTACTTCACCTTTTACAACCTGACCAGGCTCAATTTGAGAGAAGATATTTTTTCTAGCTTCTTCTGCTGTATCTTCAAAAACTTTTTTATTAGAAAGAATAAAGTTATTTTGTTGAACATCCAAAGTTAAAATCTTAAGTTCTAATTTAGAACCAACTTCAACCTCAGTTTCTCTTGCTCTAAGTTGAGATGATGGAATAAAGCCTCTAACACCAGAAACTTCAACCAAAATACCACCTTTAACAACGTTAACAACAGTACCCAAGATAGTTTCATCAGCCGCTTTTGCTTTTTCAAGTTCTTTCCAAGCATATGCAAAATCAACTTTTTTCTTGGAAAGTAAGAACTTACCTTCATCATCTTCTTCTTTTATAATCAAGAATTCGCCTTCTTGACCTTTTTCAAATTTATCTTCGATGTTTTCACCTTTATCAACAGCTTCATAAGCTGGAATAACTGCAGTAGTTTTTGCACCAATATCAACTAAAACACCTTGGCTATCAAAACCACACACAACACCTTTTACTAAATCACCCTTTTGAAACTTATAATCATACTTTTCAAGTAAAGCCTCAAAATCTAGTTCTGCTTCCTTTTTTGTTACCATAATTAACTCCATTGTCAAAAAATAGACACTACCATTATTATACGACTACAATAGTATCAAATTTATGCAAATATGTAAAGGTTTGTAACGATTACTTAATAATTAACAAAAAAGAGGCCCACTATAGTGAGCCTCTTTCGAATAATTTATCCTATGCCTTTAAAGATGATATCAAATCATTTATAGCTTTTTCTTGAACAAGAATTTCATCAATTCTAGCTTTAGTTTGGTTAATCAATTCAACAGGAGCATTTGCCACAAATTTCGGATTGTTAACTCTACCTTCTAATGATTTTCTTTCACCTTCAAGTTTAGCCAGTTTCTTTTCTTGTCTTGCAATTTCAGCATTGAAATCGATTAAGTTTTCAAGAGGAATTGCAATTTTTGAAGCTGAAACAACAGCAGTTGCACATTTATCAGGAACAGGAGCTTCAGCTGGAGCATAAGAAATATTTTCAACTTTAGCCATTCTCTTGATATAACTTTCAATAGCTTCAAATACAGGTTTTTCATCAGCTACTGCGTGAATTTTAATATCAAAATTAATACTCATTGCAATATTAAAACTTTGACGAACGTTACGTAAAGATTTAATTGTTTCAAATACCAATTCCATTTCACGAGCTTCTGTTGGGTAAGATAAAGCATCTTGATAAACTGGATAATCAGCTAACATAATAGCTTTAAATTCAGATACTTTTGGAATTAATTGCCATACTCTTTCTGTGATATGAGGCATAATTGGATGTAACAATCTCAATGACATATCAAGAACATAGCGTAACACTCTTTGAGTATTCAATTTGATTGATTCATCCTGAAGTTGAACTTTTGCAATTTCAACATACCAGTCGCAATATGAATTCCAGAAGAAATCATAAAGAACGTGAGCAGTTTCACCAATTCTATAATTTTCAATATTTGTATTAACTTCTTTTGCAACGTTATTTAATTTATCCAAAATCCACTTATCAGCAATAGTTAATTTAGAAAAATCAATATCATTATTATCAACACCATCAAGGTTCATCAATACAAATCTTGATGCGTTCCAAATTTTATTAGCAAAGTTTCTACCATATTCAAAACGTTCATCACTGATTTTAATGTCTTGACCGCCATAAGTACAAAGTGAAGTCATTGTAAATCTCAAAGCATCACAACCATATTTATCAATAATAACAACAGGGTCAATTGTGTTACCTTTAGATTTTGACATTTTTTGACCTTTTTCATCACGAATCAAACCGTGAATATAAACAGTACCAAAAGGAGCTTTGCCTGTAAATTCTAGACCCATTGTAATCATTCTTGCAACCCAGAAGAAAATAATATCAAAACCTGTTACAAGAGTTGTAGTTGGGTAGAATTTTTTATAATCTTCTGTTTCAGAATTAGGGAATCCCATAGTACTAAATGGCCACAAACCTGAAGAGAACCAAGTATCAAGGCAATCTGTATCTTGAATATAATTTTCAGGATCCGGATTTTCTTTAGCAACAACCATTTCGCCAGTTACCTTGTGGTAATATGCAGGAATTTGATGTCCCCACCAAATTTGTCGAGAAATACACCAATCACGAATATTTTCCATCCAGCCTAAGTAGTTTTTCTCCCAACGTTCAGGAATAAACTTAATTCTACCATCTTTAACAGCGGCAATAGCTTCTTTTGCCAATGGTTCCATTTTTACAAACCATTGTTCAGAAAGTAACGGCTCAATTGTTGTATTACATCTTTGACATTTACCAACATTGTGTTCGTGATCTTTCACTCTTAATAAAGAATGATTATCTTCAAGCATTTTGATAATTTGTTTACGTGCTTCGTATCTATCTAAACCGTGAAGATTTGACGGAACTTCGCCACAAGCTTTCATTTTACCTTCACCATCGATAACCCAAATCGGTTTGAAATTATGGCGTTTTCCAACTTCAAAGTCATTAGGGTCGTGTGCTGGAGTAATTTTAACTGCACCAGTACCGAAAGATTTATCAACATATTCATCAGCAATAATCGGAATTTCACGACCAGTTAAAGGAATAACAACAGTCTTACCAATAAGTTCTGAATATTTATAATCAGTAGGGTTTACAGCAATTGCAACATCACCAAAAATTGTTTCTGGACGAGTTGTTGCAACAATAATTGCTCCTGATTCACCTTTTAATGGATAAGAAATTTCCCATAAATGTCCTTGTTCTGTTTCATATTCTGTTTCAACATCAGAAATAGCAGACTGGCAACGAGGACACCAGTTTACAATATATGCACCTTTATAGATTAAACCTTTTTCGTAAAGTTTAACGAAAACTTCTTTTACAGCTTGAGAACAACCTTCATCAAAAGTAAATCTTTCTCTTGAACGGTCAAAAGATGCACCAAGACGCTTCATTTGGTCTAAGATTGCACCCTTATGTTGGTTTGTCCATTCCCAAGTTCTTTCTAAGAATTTTTCACGACCTAAATCATGACGAGTAAGACCTTCTTTTGCAATTTGTCTTTCTACAACAGCTTGAGTAGCCAAGCCTGCGTGGTCTGTACCTGGGATCCAAAGAGCTTCATATCCACTCATTCTATGATAACGAACAAGAATATCTTGCAATGTTTCATCAAGAGCATGACCCATATGTAAAACACCTGTAACATTTGGTGGTGGAATTACCATAGAATATGGTTTTTTAGGGCTTTTTGCATAAGCTTTAAAACATTCATTCTCTTCCCAGAATTTGTAAATACTTTCTTCTGTTTCCCCTGCATTATAAACTGTAGGTAAATCTTCAATCTTAATAGTCGGCATCTAATTTTTCCTCATATTTTTTAACTATCTATACCCTCAGAATACCACAAAAAAACTGGAAATTTCAGTTATGTAACAAAACTTGTAAATTGTTGAAATAACAATTAAAACATGTTATAATAGAAGAATAAGATATATTTTATGTTTATGGAGTTAGAGTATGAAATTCAGAAATAAAAAACGAGCATATACATTGGCTGAAATTATGCTTGTTATTCTTGTCTTATCGATAATTTTTGCCGCTATGGCACCAATATTTACGAAAAGAAAGATTTCACAATATACAGGTAAGCATAACGTATGGTCATACAACGACTATGTCGATTTTGATGCTTTTTACAATCCTGAAAACCCAAACCATACCGGTCAGTTATTCTTTGGTGTAACTCCGGCTGATGGTAGTGCCGTAAAATCTGAATTTTCACCTCTATCAAAAATTGTTATCAGAGCAGGTGAAGTTGGTTCTAACCAAGAACTTCAACGTCATATTCAATTCAGATATGGCAGAACAGCAACTGATAGAGACGGTGAATTTGCCGGTACTTGGTATGTAAACAGAAAAAACATGCTACTTGGTGGTAGCTATCGTAATTTAAACGGAAACGAATCAAACGGTGCGAGAGATAACGTTGCAGTTGGTTATGATGCCCTAACAAAATTGGTATCAGGTAGAAATAACGTTGCAATTGGTTTTAACACTCTTGCAGCATTAACTCATCAAACTAATAACGTTGCAATTGGTCACTCTGCAGGTTCTGAAAACATAAACAGTAACAACACTTTCGTTGGTTTCGGTGCCGGTAAAGAAAGTAAAGCTGATAGATCCGTTGCAATTGGTTATAGAGCAGGACAAGGACACTCAACAGCTTCGCAAAACTTGTTCGTTGGAGCATACTCAGGTGGGGGTTCATTTAAAGATACTAAACTAAGTGGTTCTATCCCAGGAAAAGGTAATACTGCGATTGGTTTCTATGCTCTAAGTTCAATTACAACAGGTGAACAGAACGTAGCTATCGGTTATAACGCACTTGGATCATTGACCAAAGGTAACAATAACGTAGCTATTGGTTATAATGCTTGTAGTGATATTACAGTTCAATCAAATAAAACTTGTATTGGTTACAACTCAGGTCCAAAAAGCCCATCTTCAGAACTAAGACCAGCAGGTGGTTATAATGCTGCAGGTAGCGGTTCAACATTCTTACTTTGGAACCCTGCAACTAAAGCACCAATTGCAGACGATACTGAAAGAACATATATCGGTGGTACACCAAGAAACTATGGTGGGGATGCCGTATTAGAACTTCATAACCCTAGAACAGTAAGTGAAGATTTTGGTGCAATTAACAAAACTAAAATCAGTGGTAATACAACTACCGTAATTAACGGCAACCTTATTGTTAGAGGTCGTCCATTTTTTACTGTAGGCAACTACGTACACCACTTCCATAACAATGTTTTAGATACTGGCATAACTCACCAAAATTTATTCGGATACAACAACACTTCTGAAGCTTTCTATTCAAGGTTTACAGGTGAATTACAAAGCTATGATTTCTACTCAGGCAGTACAGGTAACAAATTCCCAGATTTAAGATCTGGTGATCCTAGTAACTCATCAGGAAATAGTGGCGGCAGTACTACCACTGGTGGCTCTACCGGCGGCGGCGGTGGCGGCGGCGGTGGCGGCGGCCGAGATTGTTTAGAACTTCAAGACGAACTTCGTGATACACTTGACCCAATGGATAGACACCACTTACAAATGCATATGAGCGTTGTAGGTTGTTCTGACAGAAGACTTAAAAACATTGGCGAACGTTTTGATGGTGGTCTTGATGAATTAAATAAACTAAAAGTTTATAATTTTACATTCAAAGACGACAAAACAAAACGCCCTCAAGTTGGTGTTCTTGCTCAAGAACTTCGCAAAGTATTCCCAACCGCAGTTTTTGAAGATGAAAACGGCAACTTAAAAATCAGATGGGATGAAATGTTCTACGCAGCAATCAACTCTATTAAAGAATTAGATAAGAAAATTGTTGCATTAGTAAAACGTACAACTAAAGTTGAAACTCAAATTTCTAAACTTGAAAAAGAAAACGTTG
>JAZSDA010000091.1:0-25689 GCA_045530955.1 Candidatus Gastranaerophilaceae bacterium | reverse complement strand
TATACTGCCAACAGAATTAAAAATTTTTTGTACTCACAAAGTAATGGAGAATCTAAATGAAGTATTTTGAGGTTTTTAAAGCCGGCAACTACCCACAAGGTAAGTTCACACAAGCAGAAGTTCAGGAATTGGCAAAAAATTATGACCCAAGTTTTTGCGAAGCACCGATTACTTTAGACCACGAACAAAAAGGACCGGCGTATGGTTGGGTTGATAAGTTGAAAGAAGAAAACGGAAAGCTAAAAGCTACGTTTAAAGATTTGTCTGATGATTTAAAAGAATTTGTGAACAAAGGCAAATACAAAAAAATCTCGGTTGAAATTTACAGAGAGCTAGAAGGTAAAAAGCCATATTTAAAGGCTGTTTCTTTTTTGGGAGCATCTATTCCTCAAGTTAAAGGAATGCAAGCAGTTAAATTCAAAGAAGGTGAATCAGATGTCTACATATTTGAGGCAGAAGTTGAAGAAGACAATGATACAGAAGAAATTGAAAATTTGAAATCAACAATTGCTGACCTTAAAGGACAGGTTGCAAAATTTAAAGAAGATGCGAAAAAGAACACAGAAATTAAGTCATTAAAAGAACAAGTGAAAGATTTAACCATTGAACTTGCTAAATTCAAAGACGAAGCAGCAGGTAAAGATGAACTTGCAAAAGAATTAAAAGAGATTAAAGAAAATCTTCGCACTAAAGATTTTAATGAATTTATTGAACAACATATTAGTCAGGGAATCTTAACCCCTGCAAACAAAGATGCTGTCTTTTCTATTTTATGTGACCTCGACAATATCAAAAAGTTTGATGCCACATCTGACAGCATCGACACTTTTAAATCTTTTATCTCTGCACTACCCAAGCAAGTTGAGTTTGATGAAATTGCTAAAAAGAAAGCGACAAAAAAAGAGGATGAGGCTCTTAAATATGCTGATGCAGACGAAGAAAGTTTAGAAATTTTTAGAGAGGCAAAAGCATTAGCTGAAGCTGAAAACATAACATTCAAAGACGCACTATTAAAAATAAAGGAGATATAGATGGGACGTTTAGAAGAATTAAGAATTAATGCCTATTTATCAGAAGTTGCGCGTGGATATAGCAACAATGCTTTTGTTGCTCAATATTTATTCCCAACAATTTATTCTGAAAAAGAGAAGATTGATATCTTTGAATTTAACAAAGAGGCTTTTCAAATCTACAACACAGAACGTGCAATTAGAGCTAATTCAAATGTAATTAGTCCAAAAGGATTCAAAAAGCATACAACTACCCTTAAAGAAAACGATTTATCATACCCAATTGATTATCGTGAAGAGGAAGAAGCTGAAAAGGTTAAATTGCAACTTCATGCAACAAATGTTGTAACAGAAGGTTTGAATTTAAAACTTGAAAAAGAATGTGCTGACTTGGTTCAAAACCCTGACAGTTATTCTGCTGAAAATAAAATTATTCTTTCAGGAACTTCTTGTTTCGATGATAAAAATTCAGACCCTCAAGGTGTTATTGATGATGCAAAAGATGCGGTATCCGCTAAAATCGCACAAGACCCTAACACTATGATTATCGGTCAATCTGCGTGGAAAGTATTGAAAAAACACCCTCAATTGGTTGGTTTGATTTCAGATACTAAAAACAAAATGGTTACTCTTGAACTTTTGAAAGAAATTTTTGAAGTCGAAAATATTTATATCGGCAAATCAATTTTTTCTAATGCAGAAGGCAATTTCGAGAGAATTTGGAAAGACAACATCGTATTGGCATATGTTCCTAATCTTGGCGCATCAAGAACCGAATACGATCCATCTTTTGCTTACACAGTTCGCAAAAAAGATGCTTTACAAATTGATGAATATACCAAAGAAGGAAACAAGGTGAAATATATCAGAGCAACTGATATTTACACTCCATTCTTGGTTGGGCCAGAAGCAGGTTTTCTAATTTCTAATGTATTGAGCAAATAAAGGAGGAACTAATGCCTAAATACAAAATAAAAAATGCAACTCTTCTACACAATGGCAAAGCCAAAACAACTGGCGATGTAATCGAATTAACAGATTTACAAGCTAAAAAACTAGGAGCATACGTTGAACCTGTTGAAGAAACATCAAAGGATAAAACCCCTGCAACAAAAACAGAAACTAAAACAACCAAAACTTCAAAAGGAACAAAAACTCAAAAAGAGGAAACAACTCCTGCTGAAGATAAAAAAGACGAGACTCAAAAAGATGGAGACAATAACTAATGGCTGAAAAAACTTATAAACCACTATTAATTGACTCTGTAACTGCACTTGCTGATTTAAAACAACATCGCTTTGTTGGACTTGATGGGAATGTTTGCCAAGCAGGAGCTAAAGCATACGGAGTCTGCGATGTTGATACAGATGCAGAACAATATACCCCAGTTGCTGTTTCAGGAATCTTACTTGTTGAAACAGGTGGAGCAATTACTATCGGAGCAGAAGTTACTTCTGATGCTGAAGGTAAAGCCGTAGCCGTCACAGGAAGTGAGAAGGTAAATGGTTATGCATTAGATGAATCTACAACTTCCGGTGAGATTATCCGAATTGTTAGAGGAATTTAATGGTTTATTGCACTACCGAAGACATTGAAACGCAACTCAGTACCGCTACATTGGTGCAATTAACTAATGATAGTGGACTTCAAGACGGCATTGACTATGCCGTCTGTGAGGAAGCACTTATCTACTCCTCCACGTTGATTGATGGGTATTTAAGAGGCAAATACAATTTACCACTAAATACCCACTTTCCTTTACTTCGTGTGATAGCAATTGATTTAAGTATTTATCGCTTATTCTCTCGCAGAATTCACACAGAAATCCCAGATGTAATTATTGAAAATTACAAAAATGCTCTCAAGACACTAGAACAGATTAAAAAAGGTGTCATTACTCTTGAAACGGAAGATAATACACAACTGACTTCAGGAGGGGAGTATCGAACTAATAAAACGAATGCTGACCGATTATTCAATAAAAGGAAAATGAATGAGTATTAGAGAAATAGAAGATTTAATTATAAAAAAATTAGAAGAGGCTTTCCCTAAATTCCTCGTTCAAGGTTTCCCTGAAAAGCCACAGGAATTTATCTTGTTGCATCCAATCGGTGCGATTCTTGTTCATTACAGAGGTGGAAGTTATTCAAACACAGATGCTCTAAACTTCATTTCTCAAGATAAAAGAATGGAATTCGCAGTTACAGTTGTGACTCGTAACTTACGTTCTAATGACGGAGCTTATGAAGTTTTAGAGGGTGTTAAACAATGCCTCTGTGGATATAAAATTATCGGTTGCTCTAAATTAACACCGATAAAAGAAGGTTTTTTGTCTGAAATAAAAGGCATTTGGCAGTATGAATTAAGTTTTTCTCTTTCAACTCCAAGCCTTGAAATATTAGAAGAAGGAGATTAATATGCCTGCAAGTTTTTTACATGGTGTAGAAACGATTGAGATTGAAAAAGGTGCAAGAACGATTAAGACAGTAAAAACTGCCGTTGTCGGTCTTGTTGGTACTGCTCCAATTCAAAATGTAGATGAAGAATACAGAACGATAAACGAACCAACATTAATTTTAAATGAAATTGATGCTGCGAAATACTTCGGTTCTGCAACTGATGGTTATACAATCCCATCGGCTCTTAAAGCTATATTCGACCAAGGAGCAGGTATTGTTATTGTTGTTAACGTCTTTGATCCTGAAAAGCACGAAGATGTTACCGATGTTACAAAGGGTGACATCATTGGTTCAATTGATGCTGACACCGGAAAAAGAACCGGCATGAAAGCATTTGAAGATAGTTATTCATTATTTGGTTATTTCCCAAAAACAATTATTGCTCCTGTTTATTGCGAAGACACAGCAGTTGTAACTGAAATCAAAACTCTATGCGATAAAATCAGAGCAATTGGTATTGTTGATGCTCCTGTTGGTGCAACTGTTCAAGATGTTATTACAGGACGTGGTCCAGAAGGAACGATTAATTTTAATACATCTTCTGACAGAATCGTTTTATGTTATCCACACTTAAAAGTTTACGATTCAGCTTCTGACAGTAATATTCTTGAACCATATTCGCAAAGGCTTGCAGGGGTTATCGCTGCCAAGGATATTGATAAAGGTTACCATTGGTCACCATCTAACACAGAAATTAATGGAATAATCGGAGTTGAAAGACAGCTTACTTCAATGATTAATGACCCAACAAGTGAAGTTAATGCATTGAACGAGGCAGGTGTTGTTACAGTCTTTAATTCTTATGGTTCAGGATTCAGGACTTGGGGCAACAGGTCAGCAGCTTATCCAAGCTCAACTCACGTCACAAACTTTATCAATATTCGCAGAACTGCTGATATTCTTCATGAAAGTGTTGAATATTCAATGTTACAGTTTATCGATTTCCCTATTGATAATGGCTTGATTGATTCAATAACAGAATCAGTTAATGCCTTTATCAGAACATTAATCGGACGTGGTGCATTGATTGATGGCAAATGCTACTACAACCCTGATAAAAATCCTGTTACGGAAATCGCTAATGGTCACTTGGTATTTGATGTTGAATTTATGCCTCCGACACCTGCCGAACGCATTACTTTTGAAAGCTTCATCGATATCGAGTTACTAAAATCATTAGGTCAATAATGCGAGCAGAAATAGATAAAAAGGGCGAATTGGTTATTTACTGCGAATGTTATGACTTATGTTCAACCTGCAAAAACTCAAGAAAATGCCCTTTAATCCAAGCCATCCGACAAGAAATTGTAATACTCCACTATTCCGACATAGCCGTTGGTGACTGTGGTCTTTATTCGAAAAGGAAATAAAAATGTCTAAAATCAAAATCAACAAATTAACCAATGCAAACGTTTACTTAAATGGTGTAAACCTTTTAGGACGTGCTGAAGAAGTTCAACTTCCTCAAATTAAACACAAAATGGCGGAGCATAAAGCACTTGGTATGGTTGGCTCGGCTGAATTTTTTGCAGGGATAGACAAGTTAGAATGCAAAATAAAATGGAACGCACTCTATCCTGAAGTTTTATTGGCGGCTGCATCCCCATTTACTGCTGCGATGATTCAAGTGAGAGCATCACTTGAAACTTACAACGGAACCGGCAGAGTGGAAGAAGTTCCGGCAACTGCTTTTATTATCGGAACATTTAAGGAATTTCCACTAGGAACTATTAAACCTCACGACAATGCCGAATATGAAACAACTATGGCTGTTACATATGCAAAATTAGTCGTGAATGGTTTGGAAATCTTTGAAATTGATGTTCTTGAAAACATCTACAAAGTAAGTGTTCTAGATATGTTGAAAACATTTAAGAAAAATATAGGAGGATAAAATGGCAAAAGAATTAGTTTTAAGTGATGGAAAAAAAGTAAAAATCAAACAAGGCAAAGGCATTGATTTGCTACACGCACAAATGAAAGCAAAAACAAGCGAAGAAATTCCTTATGCTTTAATTGCGGAACTTTGCGAAATTGATGGAAACTTCCTTGTCTATGAGGATATTTTAGAACTTCCAATTGAAGATGTTATTACACTTCAGGCAGCCATTTCGGGAAAGTTTCAACTTGCACAGCCGAGTGCATAATTCATTTGAGTAAAACCACAGGGTGGAGTTATTCAGATATTAAAGAAATGCCCTTGCAGGACTTGGGATTTTGGGTATCAGAAGCGATGAAATACTCGCTAAAAAAGAAAGAAAGTATTGAAGAAGGATTACAGGCAGAATGATTGATTCAATGATGAAAATATCATTAACTTTAGTTGCCATCGATAAAATGTCGAGGGTGATTAAAGATGCTGTTCAAAAATCCAATCAAGAGTTTCAAAAAATGCAAGATGAGATTAGAAAAACCTCTCAACAATTAGATGAACTCGGTCAAAATATAGCAAAAGTTGGTGGGGTTATGACGGCAGCAGGTGTCGGTATGGCTCATCAATTCGGAATGACAGAGGCTGTTAAAGAGGCTTTTCAACTTGAACACAGACTTCGTGAACTTGCAAATATCGGTGATTTAACAACAGACCAAATCGCTGAAATGGATAAAAGACTTGCTCAAATCTCAAGAACTACAAACCAATATCGACCTGAAATTGCAGAAGGTTTAAATGTTCTTGTAGCATCAGGGATCGATCCCTCAAAAGCACTCGAATATATGACAGTAATCGGTAGAACTGCAACAGCAGAACAAGCAGCAATTGTTGATATTTCAAGAACTGCTTTTTCTGTTGCTGATAACTTAAAAGTGCCAATTGATGATTTATCAACTGCGATGAATATCTTGGCTATGTCAGGTAAAGAAGGTCGATTTGAATTAAAAGATATGGCTCAAGCATTTCCATCATTAACTGCCGGTGCATCAATGTTGGGAATGAAAGGCACTCCTGCCGTTGCCTCTTTAGGTGCTGCGTTGCAGGTTGCAATGAAAGGTGCAGGAAGTGCCTCCGAGGCAGCAAACAATTTAGAAAACTTTATTCAAAAAGTAACTTCGCCATTAGCAATTAAAAACTTTGAAGAAACATTTGGTATCGATTTGAAAAGAGTTTTGCTTGAAGCAGCAGAACAAGGAAAAGACCCAATTCTTGAAGTTATAGATACCATGAGAGTTGCTAGTGGCGGGGATATTTTCAAAGTGTCTGAAGTATTCCAAGACAAACAGGTTTTGGCATTCATTAAACCAATGCTCCAAAACTTAAACGAATATGTCAGAATAAAAAACTCCGCTTTAAGTGCAGATGGCATTATTGATAGTGACTTCAATAATATGATGACAACTACCAATGAACAATGGAAACAACTCCGAATCAATATGAAAGAGTTAGTATTCCCTCATCTGCACGCACCTTTGGAGGCTTTAAATAAATTACTTACAACGATTAACTCTCATCCGATTTTACAAAAAGGTTTATTCTCTGCGATTGTTGGAGTTATCGGTGCAGGTGTAGTTTTGACTTTGGTTGGAACTTTCACAATGATGACAGGAAAATTAATCGGCTTTTATGGAACATTCTTGAACCACGCACGAGCATTAACTCCTGTTTTAATGAATAACTCTGTCCAACTTTTGAGATTCCTTGGACTTGGTTCTTCTGCTCATAGTCTTGAAACTGCTTTTAATATTTTTAAAGCAGGCAATAAATTAAACCTAAATTTACCTCGTCACGCATTTTTAGGTTTTGGTGCAGATTTAAGACGTATTAACAACGATTTAAAAGTCGGTTTAATGAGGAGTTTTACCGAACTCCCTGCAAATATTACAAGATCCACAATCGCATTGAAGAATTGGAGCATTACTGCGATAAAAGGAATTCCATCTTCAATAATTAGTGGTTTAACAGCATTTAAAAGAGGCTTTCTCGCAATTCCCGGTGTAATCAAATCCGCTATTGTTGCTTTTCGCACTTTTTCCCTTACCCTCCTTACAAACCCCATCGGATGGATTGCATTAGCAGTTGCGGGATTAGCCTTTGTTATTTATAAATATTGGAAACCAATTTCAGGATTTTTCAGGGGTATGTGGCAAGGATTAAAAGAGGGATTTGCTCCACTAATGCCATTATTCCAAAGACTTGCCGTTGTCTTTGCTCCGATTATAAAACCAATTCAAGCAGTTATTGGTTGGTTTAAGAAATTAGTTAAACCTGTAGAAGATACAGGTGGAGCTGCCGAAAAAATGGGTGTTCGTTTCGGTAAAGCAATCGCAAATATTATTGTAAAAATCGTTGAACTAATAACTAAAGTGTTTGAGTTTGGTAAAAAAATAGGCGATATGCTTGCAGGTGGCATTTTATCTAAAATCGGCAAAACAAAAGATGCCATTGGAAAACACGCACAAATTATTAGAGACCACTTGCCACACTCTCCTGCTAAAACAGGCCCACTCAAAGATTTACACAAAATCAAAATCTCGGAGACTATTGCTGATGCAATAAAACCGATGCCAATTATTAAGGCGATGAACAATGCCTTGAACCTGAAAACAGGCGGCACAAAAGCCAACGTGAGAGGTGCAAGTTCAGGTTCAGTTGTCATTAATTACAATCCAACGATTAATTTATCAGGTTCAACCCCATCTGCTAAAGATGACTTTGCTCAAATGCTGAAAAAACACAAAGAGGAAATCTTGAATTTAGTCAGAAAAGAAAACGAAAGAATGTTGAGGTTAGCATACTAATGTTCGCACAACTTGGTGATATAGAATTTGAATTAATAACATATTTCAATGGGATGAATGAATCTCAATCCTATAATTATGCTCAACACGAACGCATAAATCAAAAACCTGTGCTTCAGTTTTTGGGTTTGAATTTGCAGGAACAGGACATCAAGTTAAACTTTCATGCATCTTTTTGCACTCCTGAAGATGAAATAAAAAAACTAAAAGATGTGGCTAATCTTGGCACACCTCTTAAATTCATAAAAGGGAATGGGGACTATGTCGGTGTTTTTGTCATTACCGAAATTGCATCTGTGACAGAACAAGCTACCAATGAGGGTGATTTAATTTCTGTGCAGGTAGACTTAAAACTTCGAGAATACACCGGAGTTATTCCGGAAGACTCTCAAACAGAGGGAGGACTTAAGAAGAAATGACGGAGTTTTATTCTTACATTACTCAAGACAATGACAGATGGGATTTAATCGCATACAAGTTTTACAAAGATGCTAATCGCTACGAGGAAATTATAAAAGCCAATCCCAATATAGAAATAAACCCCACGCTTGTTGCAGGGATAAAACTTAAAATTCCTGTTCTTGAAACTTCCGAAACTATTAAATTTGAACTTCCACCTTGGAGAAAATAATGTATAAACCAATATTCAAAATTGAATATAATCAAAAAGACATCACAACTGATGTTTCAAATCAGGTGTTAAATATTGAATACACCGACTTTGAACATGGGCAAAGTGATGAAATAACTATTACCTTTGAAGATACACAAAAATTATGGCAGGGGTCCTGGATCCCTTCAAAAGGTGATTCACTTCGTGTGTTTATTGGTTATGAAGGGGAAAAATTATTAAATTGTGGACTATTTGAAATTGATGAAATAGAGTTTGCAACTCCTCCTGATATTCTTACTGTAAAAGCACTTGCGACAGGAATTACAAAAGCACTTCGTCAAAACAATTCTGTTGCCTATGAAAATAAAACCTTAAAACAAATTGCATCAGAAATTGCACAAAAACACAGCCTCACATTAGTTGGCGAAATTGAAGATGTGAGAGTTGAAAGAATAACTCAAAATCAGGAAAGAGATTTAACATTCCTGAAGAAGTTAGCTGAACAATATGGATATATTTTCAAAATTGCAGAAGGGAATCTTGTTTTTTATAAAACAGAAAAACTCACAGGCGCTGATGCTGCGAAGATTTTATACAGAACTGATTTATCAAGAATCAGCCTCACAGAAAAAACTAGCAAGAATTATAAATCAGTAACAGTAAGTTATCACAACCCAAAGACAGGAAAAAAGATTACTGCTACTGCTAAAAATGAAAAATGTGTCAAAGGCGATACTCTTAAAATCAATGAACGATGTGAAAATAAACAACAAGCATTATTAAAGGCAAAAGCAGCTCTTGCAAAGGGTAACAATACCATTGAGGGTTCAATAGATTTAGTTGGGAATCCGAATTTAATTGCAGGGTTGAATGTTGAACTAAAAGACTTGGGTTATTTTTCAGGAAAATATCACATCACTCAAACACGACATTTTATCGATAGGACTTCAGGTTATGGAACAAGTTTGGAGGTTAAATCGTGCTAAAATTCGGAATTGTAACTGCTATCAATCCTTTAACAGCAAAAGCACGTGTTGAATTTGCTGACGATAATATTCTTTCTTATTGGCTACCGATACTTCAAAAGAAAACTTTGAAAGATAAGTTTTATTCAATTGTTGATGTTGGAGAACAGGTCGCTTGTCTTATGGATGAAAATTCAGAAGATGGAGTTATTCTCGGCTCAATTTATACAAGCCTTGATGAAGTCCCTGGAATAACAAAAGACCAACATATCGCTAAATTTGAAGATGGCAGCTTTATTGAATACAACAAAGAAAATCAAATGCTCACTATTGTGGCTAAAACTGTAAATATTGTTGGCGATATTTATCAAACTGGCTTTTTAGAAAATACTGACGGAATTTTATCAGCAACAGACATTACTGATAAAAAATCTTCTATGCAGGCTATGAGGGATATCTATAACGGACACACTCACACCGGTAATCAAGGAGCACCAACATCTGCTCCCAAGGAGGCTATGTAATGACGAACTTGAATGAAATTACCTATGTTGATTGGCAATATAAATTAAATGGAATCGGCAGCATTGCAGAAGGTGTTGAAGATATTAACCAATGCATCGCAGTTATTTTATCAACTCAAAAAGGTTCTGTCCCTCATCGTCCGACTTTTGGTTCGGATATTTTGAAGTACGTCGATTATCCTGTAAATATTGCAAAGGCAAATATTATCAGAGAAACCATTGATTCAATAACTCTATGGGAAAAAAGAGTAAAAGTTGATTCTGTAACTGTTGAAATTAATCAAACTCAAATAAATATAAAAGTCCAATGGTCATTAAGTGATGGCAATGTTTCAGATTCTGTGGAGGTTAATTTATGACACAACTTCCTGAACCAAATTTTATCGAAAGAAATCCTGAAACCATCACTAAAGAATGGGTGGAACTTTACGAAAAGAAATCCGGAAAGATTCTTCAACCTGCACAAATTGAACGTTTAATGGTTGATGTCGGTGCTTATCGTGAAACCATTTTAAGAATGAAAATTCAAGAAACAGCAAAGCAAAATTTATTGAGCTATGCTCCTCTTGATATTCTTGAACATATCGGTGAGCCTTTAGGTGTTAGAAAACTTTTAGCAAACTGCTCCGTTACAGATTTAAAATTTAAAGTTGATGAACCTTTAGATTTTGATTTTGTAATCGAAAAGGGAACAGAAGTCGAAACAAAAGATGGTTTGTTTATATTCCAAACAACCCAAGCAGTTATTCTAAAAGCAGGTCAAACAGAAGTTATTGCAGAGGCATCTTGTGAAACTCCGGGATCAGCATCAAATAATTATATTATCGGTTCAATTAATAATTTAATTACACCTTTAAGTTATATCAATGAGGCTGAAAATATAACAATATCCGCAGGTGGTGCAGATGATGAAGAAGCTGAAAGTTTAAGAGAACGAATTAGACAAGCTCCTGAAAAATTTTCTAATGCAGGGAGCAGAGGTGCTTATCGCTACCATACTTTGACTGCTCATCAATCAATAATTGATGTTGCAATAAATTCCCCATCTCCCGGCGTGGTTAATATTTATCCTTTAACATCAGATGGTAATCCTAATAGTGAAATTATAAACATTGTGCAGGCATATTTATCAGACGATAAAATTAGACCATTAACAGATTTGGTTAAGGTTTTATCCCCAACAAAAAAAGATTTCACAATAGATGCAACAATCTATTTATATAAGGATGCCGATGCTACAAGCGTTCAAACAACTATTAATGCAAAGCTAAATGAATACAAAATTTCATTGTCTGAAAAACTAGGAAAAAATGTAATTCAAACTCAAATTATAGCAATTTTAAATAGCGTTTACGGAGTGTTTAAAGTCGATTTAAAAACTCCAAGTGACATTGAAATTTCTGAATCTGAATGGGCGAATTTAACTAATTTTAATATCTCAATAGGAGGTTATGCTGATGAATAGTAAAAAAACTCTTGCTCCTGTAAACGACATCAACCTTAAAATTTTTGATGAAATATGCGAAGAAAGATTCGCAGCATTAGATTTAGATGCACTTTTAGTCTCAATTATAGACAATGTTCCTGCTGATGCTTTACCACATTTAGCTGAGCAATACCACATCACAGGGAATGAAGGTTGGTTGCAGGCTTTAAGTGAAACTGAAAAACGCAACCTTATAAAATCTTCTATAAAAATGCATAGATACAAAGGTACTAAATATGCATTAGAAGAGATTTTTAAAACATTGAACATCGTTGGAAATATTGAAGAATGGTTTAATTATGGCGGTGATCCATACCACTTTAAAGTAATTCTTCAGGTATTCAATCGTTCAATCAATGAAGAAACTGAACTCAAATTAAGAGCTTTAATTAATGAATATAAAAATGAACGTTCTTGGTTAGAAGAGATTCAATTTCATTTATCGGCTTTGGCTCGTATGCATTCATACGCAGCATTAATTGAAGAAGAAACAATAACAATAAATTCTAGGAGTTAAAATGGCTGAAGAATTTTACTCATTGGTCACAGACTATGGTGCTGAAAAGCAATTAAGATGTATAACAGACGGATTACCTTTTGAAGTCACTCATATAGCATTGGGGGATGGAAATGGCAGATATTACGAACCGACAACCTCTCAAACAAAACTTGTGCATGAGGTTTGGCGTGGCAATGTTGAAAAATGCGAATGGACTGAAGAAAGGTTTTATTGTGTAACAACTGTTCCTGCTGAAGTTGGTGGATTTGATGTTCGTGAGGCAGGTGTTTTTGATTCCGAAAATAATTTAATCGTAATTACAAAATTCCCTGAAACAACAAAACAAGCTCCCGAAAGTGGTACAGTAAAACAACTCACAATTAGAATTGAACTTCAGATGTCAAATAAAGAATTGGCAGAGTTAGTTATCAATCCGAATTTAAATGTTGTCACAATGGACGTGCTTGATGATACGATAAATAAAACTGATGAAAAGTTCGAGGCTTTAGATGATAAATATCAGAAGTTAGAAGAAAAAGGCGTTGCAGGGGGTTATGCTCCGGTAGGCGAAGATGGTTTAATTCCGAATGCTTTTATTCCTGAACCTGAAACAAAAAGCATATTAACTCCATTCTGTTTGAACTCATGCAGGCTTGATACAAAGGGAAATCCGAATTTATTATCAAGTCAAACAGTCAAAATTTGGAAATACACAGCAAGTTCTCTCGGTGTTTTTTATACATCTCAAAACATAACATTAGCAAAGGATGTCGTGGTTTATAAAGATACAGAATTAAGCAAAAAACTTGCGACTATCGTTGCTGTTGATACAACTGCTCTGACTGTTTCATTCGGTACAATTGAAACCTTAAGCGAATTTGAAAACGAGCCATTACATTATTCTGCTACTAAATATGGCGAATTTTATGTTAAAGAAAGTCTTGTTTTAGGTGCAGAATGTTATTCAGATGCAGACTGTACTCAATTAATGGGTGTTGTAACTTTCTTGAATCTAACAAAAATCAGCATTGGCGAAGTTGAAACTTACACATTTGATGGAAATTTAACAACCCATATTTATATAACTGCGAACGCACCTTTTACATATACAACGGCATCAAGTAAAACTCATCACGTTGAAGAAAATTTAGTTCTTGATGTGATTGATTTATGTCCAACAGATGCAACAACAAAGAACTTTAATTTATTCGTGGATTGTGAATCTGACGGATATTCTTTAATTGCTTTATCAAACACAATTTTTACTCAAATGTTAGAACCTACTGATTATAAGGCGAATGACATTTGGTTCAAGATAATTGAGCCATTAGCAAGCTACATTTATCTATTAAATATTTGGCAGGAAACAAATCTCGTACCAGTCGGAGTATTCACTCTTGAAGGTGGCGAGAAATAAGAAGGAGGAAAAATGACAACAAAATTTTATTACAGTTACAACACAGAAGGGAATGCTTTCACAGGCAAGTTCCCTGCAATAAAAAACCCAAGGAGGCAGTCTGAATATTTGCTACCGGCAATGGCAACATTTAAAGAACCTCCTGAAACCAAAGAGAATGAAGTCGCTATTTGGACAGGTTCAGATTGGACGATTGAACCTGATTATAGAGGCGAACTTCAAGTCGATATTGAAACAAAAGAAATCTCTACAATTGAATACTTCGGCTCAATAAAGACAGGGTTTCAAAAGGTTAATCAAGAAACTGCGAACGATATTCAAACAAATCCTGAAAAATACAAAAGAATTGAAGTTTCATTAGTGGATATTTCAGATACTGAAGAATACAAAAAATATCTTCAAGAAAAGGAGGTTGCCATCAGAAAATCTGAAATTGAACGACAACTTTTAGAACTTGATTCTAAAAGAATCCGAGCAATATGCGAGCCATCTATAAAAGATGAAACAACAGGAGAAACTTGGCTTGATTATTACAACTCACAAGTAATGACATTAAGAGAAGAATTGGCAAATCTATGAAAGTAAACACACTTAAAAGTCCACCAGTTAATCAGAATGGTTATCACAAAAACTCACTCACAAAGGAACGAATCGGAACACTTTTTATTTATCCGATAGATTACACTCCTGATGATTGTTTATCTTGTGATGGTTATTCCCTGCAAATAACAGACTATGAGGATTTATACAAAGTTATAGGCACGAAGTTTAATCAAAGTGGTGATGCAACAGGTACTTTTAGAGTGCCTGACTATAATGTCACAAAACGATTCTTGCAACCGGGTAGCGGTGCAGGTACTCAAATTGCCGCAGGTTTACCTCAACACACCCATAGTGGGACTTCGTCAAGTAATGGTGCACACACTCACTCAAGAGGAACTATGGAAATTAAAGGTACATTTGGTGCGTTAAATGAATTTACAACAGTAAGTGGTGCATTCACTATGGCGAACGGAGGAACAAGAAGTGAAGGTGCTCATACAGGTTCTGCTAAAGTTATCACTTTTACTGCATCAAAAAATTGGTCAGGTGCAACATCTTCAAATGGTGCTCATACTCACACAATGACAACAGGAAATGCATCTGACACGACTTATGGAGGTTCGACAACTGTTCAGCCACCATCACAATTAGTTCACATCTGCATAAAGTACAAATAATATGGAAATTTTAACATTAAATTCAAACGAAATTAATCAAAACGGATATCACATAAACAAACTGACACGCAATAAAATCGGATTTATTTATATTGCCCCTGCAAATATAATCCCTGATGATTGCTTGGCTTGTGATGGTTATGTCTTAAAAATTTCTGATTACAAAAAACTTTATTCGGCTATTGGAAAAACTTATAACACAGGTGTAGAAAATGATGATGAATTCAGAATTCCTGATTACAACATCACAGGTCGATTTCTACAACCGGGGACGAAAATTGGAACACAAATCGCAGCAGGTTTGCCTCAACACACGCATAGTGGAACGACCTCAAGTAATGGTGCTCACACGCATACAAGAGGAACAATGAATATCACAGGTGCGTTTGACGAATCAGACAGAGGACAAGGTACATCAGGCGCGTTCTATGTGGGTGCAAAAAATGCGACCGCTAGAGGGGATAACAATGGTAGTGCAGGATATTGGTGTCAATTTGATGCATCAAGAACTTGGACTGGTGAGACTTCATCAAATGGTGCTCATACTCACACAATGACAACAGGAAATGCCTCGAATACAACTTATGGTGGTTCTACGACAGTTCAACCTTCGTCCCAAATTGTACACCTCTGCATTAAATACAAATAAACTATGGAACTTATAACTTTAAGCACTAATGAAATAAACCAAAATGGCTACCATTTAAATAAGCTGACAAGAAATAAAATCGGCTTTATTTATACTGCTCCGATAAAAATTGTTCCTGATGATTGTTTGGCTTGTGATGGTTATGTCTTAAAAATTGCAGATTATAGAAAACTTTATTCGGTAATAGGCAAAACCTTTAATACAGGTACAGAAGCTGAAGATGAATTCAGAATACCTGATTACAACGTGACTAAAAGATTTCTTCAACCATCACAAAACGTTGCGATAAAAATTGAGGCAGGTTTGCCAAATCACAGACACGATATTGGTATGGATAACTATGCAGGCTCTAAATATGGGACACGAGCAACGAATTCAAATCATAAACAAGCAGGTTGGGGAAGTGCTGCTGTAAATAATTTAAGTGGTTATACCTCTTATGCATCTGACTCAAATGCTCTTTATGGCAAATCCTCAACAGTTCAACCTGCCTCACACACAGTTCACTTATGCATTAAATACAAATAAAAAATTATGGAAATTTTAAATCTAACAACTAATCAATTAAATCAAAACGGATACACTAAAAACACTCTAACAAAAGGTAAAATCGGAGCATTATATACGTTTCCAACTTTATACACTCCTGATGATTGTTTACCTTGTGAGGGGTATTCTTTGAGCATTTCTGATTACAGGGATTTATACAGAGTTGTTGGGACTCAATTTAATAAAGCCGAAGATGAAGTCGGAACATTCAGGATCCCTGATTACAACATTACAAAAAGATTTCTTCAACCCGGAACTGATGTTGGAATTCAAGTGGCAGCAGGTTTACCAACACACACTCATACTGTAACAATGAATCGCACAGATAAATCAGGCAATGACACAAATTGCGTTTGGTCTTATGCAGAAAACAGAGAAGGTGCGGCAAGCATAACATCAAGTGCGCCTTCAAATTCTATTTATGGCAAATCTTCAACAGTCCAGCCACCATCACAAATCGTACACGTTTGCATCAAATATAAGTAAAAATTATGGAAATACTAAATTTAAATACAAATCAACTTAATCAAAATGGCTATCATAAAACAACTCTAACGAGAGAAAAAATCGGTGCGTTGTTCACTTTCCCTATCGATTTTACTCCTGAAGATTGTTTGGCGTGCGATGGTTATTCACTAGAAATAATTGATTTTAAAGAATTATACAAAGTCATAGGCGAACGATTTAATAAGTCTGGCGACCTTGCAGGTACTTTTAGAGTTCCTGACTACAATGTTTCAAAACGATTCCTTCAGCCAACACAAGGTGCAGGAAATTTAATCGAGGCAGGACTTCCAAATATCACAGGAACAGTTGGTGCTTTAGGGTTAAGTGGAGCAAATTATACAGGAGCTTTTTATTATCTTGCTCGTGGTGGTGCTTTATCAAATAGTGGCGAAGCTGACTATAATGCAGGGTTTAATGCGGCACTCTGTTCTTCAATTTATGGCAATTCGACAACAGTTCAACCACCGGCCCAAGGTGTTCATATTTGTATCAAATATAAATAGGTAAAAAATGGAAATATTAGGATTAAAAACAAATTTATTAAACCAAAACGATTATACAAACAATCAATTAACACCGGATTTTATCGGTTCATTAATTACATATCCGATAAACTATACTCATCCGAAGTGTCTACCTTGCGATGGTTATGTTTTAAAAATTGCAGATTACGAACCCCTTTATTCTGTTATTGGCACTCAATTTAATGATGGCACAGAGGCTGAAGATGAATTCAGAATACCTGATTATAATATTTCAAAACGTTTTCTTCAGCCGGGTAGTAGTGCCGGAACAAAAATAGCCGCAGGACTTCCTGACCATACTCACACAGTTGTTGCTCTTTATTGGGATTCTTCAGGGATAGTTGAAGAAGGACGAGGAAATCCTGACTATGGTCATCAAAAAACATTAACAACAAGTAAAGCCTCTGCGAATAATTCTATTTATGGAAATTCAACGACAGTACAACCACCATCGCAGTTAGTTCACATCTGCATTAGATATAAATAAGGAGAATATATGACATCATTAACTAAATTTTGTCTACATTGGACAGCAGGTTCAAACAAGCCTTGTAAAACTGATTTACAAGCATATCACTATTGCATTGATAAGTTTGGCAGGATATTTGCAGGGGTTTACGAGCCAAAAGATAACATTAACTGTTATGACGGAAAATATGCCAAGCATTGTGGCGGTGGAAATACAGGTTGTATTGGTTTGTCTGTTTGTGGAATGGCAGGATTTGACTTAACTAAAAAACAAACAAAGTACCCATTAACGCAAAAACAAATTGAATCGTTGTGCTGCTTAACTGCTTATTTATCAGTTAAGTACGGAATTTTAATCACAGAAAAAACTGTGTTTACCCACTATGAATTCGACAGGAAAAAGAAACAACCTGAAGGCAAAATCGATATTACATACATTCATAGTTTGCCACATCTATCAACAAATAGTATTGGCAAATATTTAAGGCAGAAAATCAGTTGGTATCGAGAAAAAATAAAACAAGGAAAATACACATTTACTAAAAAAGGAGAATACTATGAGTTTATTGTCAAAAGTTAAAAATTGGAAAGTATTGAACGAATTGTGGGACGTAATTCAACCATTTGTTTTGAAATTGGTTGATAAAAACGTGCCGAAGTATGTTACCAAGCTATATGAAAACCTTGCGAAATATACAAAACCTGCGATTGATAGTCTTTTTGCTTTAAAAGAAAAAATCGCAACAACCCCAAATGAATTAGATAATTATTGCTTTAACCAAGGCGTGAATGCGATTGAATCATTCGCAAATTACTTACTTGGTGTAGTTGCTGATTTAAGGAAATAAAATATGTTAGGATTTTCTGCCCTCCTCCAATCCTTACTTGATTGTGCTTCGCAATTTGCGAAGTACGGTCAAGCCAAGGTTGAACATCAAGAAACAACAGATATTATCTCGGACAAAAAAGATTTAGAAAAAGCCGGAAATATCGCAGAGCAAATAATTGAAATTGCTCAAAAATATAAATCTTCTATGTCAAAACGGGATCAAAGAAGATTAAAAAGTTTAGTTAAAAGATTTAATAAGGTGGATTAATTATGAAATGGCGAGATTTATTAAACGTACAAAATACCGAAAAAGGTTTCTTCCCATCATCTAATTCGTATGGTATACCGGATATAAAAGCTGATGAATTTGAAATCAAAGAACTTATTCCATATAGAGTTGATGATAATAGAAATGGAACAGCACACTTCTTTTTGGATGACTATCGTTTTGAAAGATGTTGGAAAAACCCTGATTCTCAAATTCCTGAATTAAAAAAATATGCAGGGGTATTATCTCCTGACTTTTCTATGTACACGACTTATCCTGAAGCATACCAAATATGGCAGGTTTATAGGAATCGGTGGTGCACTTGTTATTGGCAGTCTAAAGGAATCAAAGTTATACCAACTGTGAGTTGGTCTGATGAAAAAAGTTATAAATACACGTTCTTGGGTATTCCTAAAAATTCAGTTGTTGCAATTGGAACAGTTGGAGTCCTTAATGATCCAACGGCTAAAAGACTCTTTTTGCAGGGGTTCAAAGAAATGCTGAAACAACTTGAACCGAAAGAGATTTTGATTTATGGAAACAGACTGACCGAACTAAATGAATATAAAAACATCAGATGGTTCGAACCCTATATGAACAAATTTAAAAAGAAAGCGAGGTAAAAATGGGTGGCAGAGGTTCAGGAGGCGGCAAAGGTTCAAAAACTTCTTCAAGTAATGCACCGATTTCTAAAGGCGAAAAAATCTACAGAGAAAAGGTTTTAAAAAATGCTTATATCGGAATGAATGAATTTAAAGAAGTAAAAGATTATTTAAAAAATAATGCCTCAAAAGAAGAAATTTTAAAGGTTGCAAATTACTATGGTGATTTACATAAAAATAGGTTTGATGTCACAGGTGATACTGCTGCCATATATAAAACCTATGAAAATTCATTAAAAAAACTAGCAGAACAGAAAGGGGAATCATAAATGGGTGGCAGAGGTTCAGGGGGCAGTCACAACGCAGGTGGCAAACTCTCAAAAAATATCGGTGCAGGAATTACAGACAGAAATGAACTAGTAAATTTATATAACAGCATTTCAGGTAATCCCTCTTATACTGCCGAAGAACGTGTTAGAGCTATGAGTTCTATAAAAGAACAAATCGACAAATTAGATGCAAAAAAAGCCGAAGATTTAAAACAAAAAAGGCTTGATGCATTAGCAAAAGCACGTGCAAAACGAGCAGAAAATATAAAAAACGGAGTTAAATCCGAAAAGAAACCAAGACAAACAAAAGCAAAAATGTCTATGGACAGTACAGTTTATGATTTAAAAAGCCAACTAATCCGTAATGTTCAAACCGATGGATATATTAGAAGTAGCGATTTTAGAGTCGAAGATTATGGCAATGTTATAAGTGTTCAAGTCAGAGATTTAGGTAAATGGAAAAATCCATCGCACGCACGTCATGAGGAAGATTACGATTGGCAGGTTTTACATAAATCTAGTGGCAAGCAGATTGATAAAGTAGTTAAAAAAATGTCAAAGGCATCAGGTCGAAAAATCACTTGGTCTGCTGAAGAAAAAAATTGGCTTTCATTCGATATCGAGAAAAAGAAAGGAGACTAATCTATGGGTGGTAGAGGTTCAGGAGGTAGTCGAGGTGGTGGTAGCATCGGCAAAAATTACAATATAAATAGCAGAAGTTTTACAGATACAGTTAAAGATGAAATGGCTAATTTAACTGATGCAGAACTAAAAAAGGCTATTGTTAATACTAAAAATGCTATGAACAGAGCTGCTGCGAATTTGGCATACGAACAAAGTAAATTAAGAAAAATGACAGAAGAATTTAGAGGTGTACAGATGACGGATTCTGATTATGAATCGAAATCTGCTGCTCTTGATAAACAAATTGCAAAAGTTAGTGATGCTCAATCTTATGCAAGTGCAAGAGCTCAAATTCATTATTTAGCAATCAATGAACGAAACAATGTAAGAGAAAAACACGTTGCAAATAACATTAAATCAATGACGAATGGGCAATTAAATTCTTATTACAATCGCAGTTATAGAGAGGGTAATAAAGCAAGAGATAAAGCTGAACGAACTAATAATAAAAAGATTCGAGAAAAATACACTAAAATTTATCAAGAACACTCTAGAAACTTTGATAGTGCTAACTTAGAACGAAGAAATCGTGGACTTGATGGCAGAGATTGGTAAAAAGAAAGGAAAAACTTATGGGTGGCAGAGGCTCTAGTGGTGGCAAAGGTAGTAGAAATAGCAATATAAATAATTCTAATGAATTTAAAAGTGGTGACATTGTAAGAATAAAACCTGAATTCTGCGATACACCAAGTGAGGCTGATAATATTTATTTAATCAGAGAAATGAGGGTTAATAGTTATACTGAAAGATGCATAATACAACCTTTAACAGGACCATCAAGTAAATTACCAATAGTTCCAAGTCAAACTGTTGGATTAAATATGCTTAAGCATACAGGAATAAATGTTGATGAATACCTCAAAAAAGAAAAATAATAATTGTGTCTGAATGATACGAAATACAGAAAGAATGACTTTAAATTCTGTGTATTCGAGTGATTAATGTGATTGTACTTAAAAAAAGGAGGTCATTATGACAGAAACAATCACACCTGCTGAAGTTTTTAAAAGCAGAGAAAAATTTTCAAAAGCGATGGAAAATTCATCAAACAACACTTTTATCGCATCAATTCTTGATGATTATCCGATAAAAACAGGCAAAGTCGTTATGACGATAACTGATTTAACTCAAAACTATGAAACATTCGGAAATCTTATCTCGGACGATTTGGTTTGCAATTTACCTGAACCACCATATATTGTTTGGATTGTTGCTAATGAAAAAGAAAGTATTTTAAAACAAATGGCTGCGATAAATAAATATTCAACATCAGGGTTTGGAATATTTATTTTTAAAGCCTTTTTAAATGAAGATAAAATCGAATTTAAATGCTTATTAAAACCACCTGTTCCTAAAAAAACAACAAGAGTTGTAAATCAAAATGCTCCTGCGAAACTTTTACAAAAAGAGTATTGGGATAAATATTTTGAAGTATGTGATGAACTTCAAAGCCAAATGCAAATAAATCCAAAGGCACAGCATTTTCAATATATTCCAATGAAAAAACGTGGTGTTCAAATAATGCAAACGATAAACACCGTTAATAATTATGTTGCAACAGAGATTTTTATAAATAATGACAAAGAAATATTTAATAAATTATTTGAACATAAAAATGAAATCGAAGAAGTTCTTGGATATTTAGATTGGCAAGAACTTGAAGGTAAAAAATCATCAAGAATCAGAAAAACATTAAACTATAATGCTGATACAGAAAAAGCATTAAAGCAAACAATTACAACACACATTAAAACGGCAGAAGAATTCAAAGCAACCTTCTGTAAATATTTATAGGAGGGTTTATGAAAAGAATTGTTGTTGAATTTAAAGAAACCTATATGGATAAACCTGTTACTAGAGAATGTGTTGTTTCAAGTTTTGATGAAGTAATGAGACTCTATGAACTGAATAATCCTGATATTGAATATTGGAACTTAATACTAGAGGAGGACGTTTAATATGGCACAAATACAATTTAATCAATTACTTAAAATGGAAAATGACGGACTTGTTTTTTATGGATTGATTGATGAATTAGAAAATTTTAAAAGCATTATAAATAAAGAATTAAACGACAAAAATATCGGAACAGGAAACTTTGAAGATAAATTCAAAGAGGCATACGAAATTTATACCCAAGACGGAAGACGTGACATTGTTTTAGAGTTTGCTGATAAACCGAAGTTTGCTATTGGTAAATTAGCAATTTGGCGAATTAGATTAAATGGTCTTGCAAGTTGGGTTTCAGATTATGTCGTAAACTCAAGACGAGATTTTGAACTTGATTCTTGAATGTGTCTGAATGATACGAAATCACTCGCAATTAGTTGAAAACAAAACTATTGCGAGTGATTAATGTCCATACACATAAAAAAAGAAAGGATAAAATTTATGGCAAACTCATTTTTAGTAAAATTTAACGCACAAATTTTTATTGACGGACAAATTCAAGTAAAAGCAAACTCACAGGAAGAAGCTGAAGAATTAGCAGAAAGTCTATTACAAGAAATCTTAAACCAAGAAGATTGTATTGTTGAATTAGAAAACGATGTCACCATAAAAACAATGGAAGTGGCAGGCACTTTTTCAGGTGTTGATATCGTTGATGCGATGCAATTGGATTAATTAGCAAGTTGGGTAATAGAAAATTTATTGTAAAAAGATAAAATTAAATATTGGAGTAATGAAATGATTGAAGTAAACGGCATCTATAAGTTAAAAAAGATTGAAGGCTTAAGCAATAATGACGATAACGACTATAAAGTTCTTGCTATCGACAAAGATGCAAAACACGAAACAGCTTATTGTGAAAACCTAACAACAGGTGAATGCTTTTGTTTTTGGACAGAGTTTTTAATAGATCCCGAAAAACCGGAAGATTGTGTTTGTAAACTATTAAAAATTAGTAAATAACATTGTGTCCAAATGATACGAAAAACACTCTGTATAGTTGAAATAAAGACTATTCAGAGTGATTAATGTTCATACAATTTAAAAGCGAAAGGATAAACATTATGGACAACAAAAAAATTTACAAGTACGGTGACGATTATGTCATTAAATATGGCTGGGGACAATACGCATCAATCTTGACTAGCACAACTTATTCAAGAGATAACGAGTACAAAGGAATGCAATACACCGGCAAAACATTAGCAGATATCGTTAAATTTTTAGAACAATAAGAAAGGATTAGATTATGACATTAAAAAATCAAAATAGACTCGGATTCGGAACTAAAATCTTAAATCACAAAACAAATGAAATTGGTTTGTTAATTTACACTTGGGATAACACGTTCGCTGACGGAGACGTTCCGTTTGCAACTTGCGTTGATAAAGATGGCAAGCGATACAATATTGAAATGGATAATATAAGTCCGATTGAAGAATAGTTTACAAAAATAAATAATTTGCCATTATTAGCAAATAGATGTTACATGAACATGATTTAATCTGAAAGATGCCAAAGAGTCTCTCTCCTCCCAAAACAAGATGAGACTCTTTTTTAATGCCTCCACTTGAAGAATAATATTCAACATGTAGCATGAGTAAAGGTGGGAGAGGTAGTAATGATTAGGTATGTAAAATTAAAAGAAGATACAGAAATGCCTTGTTTGGTTTGTGGTGGGGAGTCACGAATCTTTTTTGTAAAAAATATGAGACACACTAAAAAGAATAATTTTTATATGTGTGAAAAATGCTTTAAAAGTTTTAAAAAGGATATTGACGAAGCCAAAATTCAGGAACACCCTGAATCTGATTTGGCAAAAATTTTAAGAGAGAAGGATCCTGATTAATTAACGTGCAAAGTTTAGTTTTTTATAAATATAATCAACTAATTCCTCTTGGTTTGGATTGTTTAATTTCCAAATAATCTCTGCGATATGGTGTTCAAGATATGAAGTTGTTTGATGTAAAATCATTCGCCTTGAGATTCTTAAATAGTCTGTTTTAAAGTTTACAACTTCTTCTTTGCTCATGTTTTTTTCAACCTCGCCAGATATAAATGGCTTTGGCACAACCCAAGTCTTATTATTGTAATAATAAAAATAAATAGGTTTATCAAAAAACTTTCTCATCCTTGCGATTTGAGGCTTTTCATCATAAAGCCTTTTTAATTCTTTTAATTGGTCTTCATAAATATGTTTTCTAAAAAATCTATAATATTTGTTCACGACATCATTGCTATAATTAATTATAAAACCGGCTTTCATAGTAGCCAATCCAATACAAAAACATCTAATAATTAAATTCATTTCTTCTTTTGTTCTTACTTCAATAAATAAAGGTTGTTTTTCTTTGATTTTTTCTTTGTAAAAATAAACCCCTTCGCCTCTATCTTCTAGTAGTCCTTCTGTTTGTAATTCTTTAATAATAGGGGTTACTTCGCCCTCTGTTGCCATTAGAATTGGCAGAATTTCCTCAATTGTTATTTTATTCAAACGTTTGCATAGTTTTAAAACTTTATTCTTCATTTAATAACTCCTTAACGAATTCTTCTTCTATTTGCGAGATTTTATTAGTGGCAGCCAAACTCTCTGCCTTGCTGATAATCTTTACTAATTGTCTGAATTGCAGATTTCTATTTATTAATTGTTTTATAGAATCGTGGCTAAATGGCACTTCAGATATAGTTTCAACAATTTCTTTAATTTCATCTTTTGACATTTTTTCAAATTTCAATTTTGAAAATATTCGGTCATTAATGTGTCCATATTTATGTAGCTTTTTATCGGCTAATGCCATACCGACAAGTAAAATCGGAACACCAAGTTTGTCGTGGATATCCCTTAAAGTTTCTATTGTATGAGTATTAGTAAACAAAAAATCAATCTCATCAACCACGATAACTTTTGGGTTGTATTTGAGTTTTGATTCTATTTGCTCAAATAATTTTTGCGAATAATAACAAGGTTCTTCATCTAACTCCTTTACAATTTCAGTTAATAACCATTTTGATGAAATCTTATGATTACATCTGACATAAATCGCATCGTTATTTGTTACCCACCACATTATCGCTTGTGATTTTCCGAGTCCATAATCCCCATAAACTAATGCCATTTTAGGAACATTTGCAGGGGCTTTTTGTAGGTTATCCATCAAGGATACAAACCTTTTCACATTTTTAGTTTTAATAAAATTAGTTTTCATAAAGCGTTTTATATTCCTCCGATTTTATGTAATTACTTAACCATTGCCTGTCTTCAGTTCCGATGCAGCCATATTTCATATGCCATTCGTACCTTTCATAGTTCTCTTTAAATAAAGGTCTTTTTCGATTTTGAACGTAGTTTTCTATTTCCTCATGCTGTGGAACTTCATCAGCAATAATTTCTTCTTTTACTTCT
>JAZSDA010000050.1:0-40075 GCA_045530955.1 Candidatus Gastranaerophilaceae bacterium | reverse complement strand
GAACTTGATTCAGGGTCTATCAATGCCAATTCTATCGTTACTGATAGATTCCGGATCAAGTCCGGAATGACGATTTGTTTTTACGTTTGTCATTGTTTACTATAAGCTAGATTGCTTCGCTTTCGCTCGCAATGACGGTTTATTTTTCATCGGTTAAAATATTTTGAGATTCCACGGCTCCGCCTCTGAATGACACAAAATATTTTAAATTTTGAATGACAGTTATTTTTCAAAGGGCATAGGAATATACTTATCCATCAGAAAACTAATATATCCTCTTATTAATATTATTACTGTATTTTATTAATAATTAAAGTGTTTACAGGGGTATCATATCATATCATATCATATCATATCATATCATATAGGGCATTATAGTTGAGTTTGAGGTATTATAAAACAAACTTCACAATTAGTTACAATTAAAAATTTTGCTATAATATCACTGCGGTGCACGTTGATTTTTTAAATATCATCAGCCATTAGTAGCAATATATTTACCCCTGCCCCGTCCGGCCGAGGACAAAAAAAACGGACAGCAAGCTGCCCGCTCATTTCATTTCTGAAACAAAAAAGGATTCACATTAACCTAAACATATAATCTAATCTAGTATTCAATACCTTGACGAGCCATAACACCCATATCAAAGTAGTGTTTAACAGGCTTCATTTCAGTTACAAGGTGTGCCATTGCAACTAGTTCAGGGTGAGCATAACGACCTGTTAATACAATCTCAAGATTGTCAGGCTTATGCAATAATGTATCTTTAATATCACTAACTTTAATCATATTCATAGATGTACAAATATTGATTTCGTCCATGATAATTAGTTGGTATTTGCCAGAATTGATAGCTTCTTTAGCAAATTCCCAGCCTCTCTTTGCTTCTTTATAATCGTCTAAACATACATTGTGTGAATAGCAAACTCTATCCATACCAAATTGTACTACTTCTAAGTTTTCGGAGAATTTGGATGAAGATGCGATTTCACCATAAGTAGTTGCACCATCACCTTTAGTGAATTGGATAATCAAAACTTTCCAGTCATGTCCTAAAGCTCTCATTGCTAGACCTAGTGCTGCTGTTGTTTTACCTTTGCCATCTCCTGTGTAGATTTGTATATAACCGTGATCTAACACTTCACTAACCTCCAAAATATAACTTAAGCCACCTACTATAATGATAACGTATTTTTCAAACGAGCATAATCGTTCAAAAGATTGATTATTATAATAGGGGGAAAAAACTATCTCAAAATCTATTCCCGATTTGTATTATCCATAATAGAATAAATTATCTGTTTTGACTAATGTTTTTTTATTAGCATGCCAAAGTTTTTACAATTATTTTTGTAGTAAAAATTGAAACTATTATCTGTATTCGTTTTCCCCATTTTTTAAGATTTCAGAAAAAATTTACAATAAATTTGTTAATTAAAATTAAAAAACACTTGCATAACTCTGTAAGAGTCTTGGCAAGTGCTTTTTGACGATTCTAATTGTTTGTGAAGTTTATTAAGATAAACGTCTGATTATTTCATGTGCTTCTTCACAATCTTCAAATTGTTCAACTAACTTTTCAGCGTAAGAAATTGCCTCATCGTTTTGTCCTAATTTTTCACAACATTTTGCTACACTCAATAGAACATTAACGTTTAGCGGTAATTTTTCATACATATTTAAGAAAATTGTTTTAGCTTGTTCGTAATTACCCAACTCTAAGTAACATAAGCCCAGTAAATTTTGAACATCGGGTAATTTTTCAAGTTCGTATGCTTTGATTAAATACATCTTAGCTTCTTCAAAATCCCCTGCTAAATGGTGAATTCTACCTGCAACATACAGTAAGAATGCTGAAGTATCGCATTTTTCAAGAACTTTTAGAACTTGTTCTTTTGCAACATCAATTTGTTTTAAGTGAGTTTTGTTTAACGCAGAAAATGCCAAAGCATTGATATTTTCAGGTTCTAAAGCCAACGCTTTTTCATAGAATTCATCGGCTTTTGCAAACTCAGATGTTGAATGAAGATAATTTGCATATTCAACAACAATTGAGCAATTATTTGGATCTAATTGATAAGCCTTTTCAAACTCATCTTTTGCATAATCAAACAATCGTTTATTCAAATAGATTACACCCAAATCTTTATGAGCAGCCGCAAATTCTGGATTTAAACCACAAACTTTTTTCAAAATTTGTTCAGCTCTATCAGTATCACCTGTTTTTGTACACAACATAGCTAATTCATAATAAGTTTGGTATGCAACTGTACCTTGTTTGATAATCTTTTCATAAATTTCTTTAGCATTTGCAAGTTGTCCTGTTGCAATATAAATACTTGCAAGTTTTTTCAAGAAATTAGCAGCTTTAGGATTAACCATAATAAGCTGTTTCAATAATGAAATTGCAATTTCGTATTCTCCAACAACCTGATAACAGCATGCCAAATTAAATTTGTATGTAGCTTTTTGCGGATAAGCTGAAGCTAAGAATTTATAATGCTCAATAGCTTCTCTAAACATTCCTGCTTTAACTTCTGAAACTGCCCAAGCTACAAGATAACTATCTTCTTCAGGGTCGTATTGATGAGCTTTTGCAAAATATTCACAAGCCTCTTTATGCTTTTCTTGGATTTGCAAAATTGATGCAATATTAAAATAAGTCAACGCATCAGTTTCATCAATTTTTAACGCTTTTTCGTATGTTTCAAAAGCCATATCTAAATTTCCGATAGTTAAATATGAAGTACCTAAATTGTTGTATAATTGTAGGTTTTCAGGATTTAATTCAATAGCTTTTTCAATATACATTACACTTTCTTCAAATCTTTTAGCAGCCATACAAGCTGTACCTAAAACATAATAAAGTGAATAATCATCTTCAGTTAATTCCAATGCTTTTTTAGCAGTTTCGATTGCCTCATCAAATTTTTCAGCTTTGATATAAACAATTGCCAAACTTCTAAATGCATCAATATATTCCGGTCTTAATTCCAACACCTGTAAATACGCATGCTTTGCAGATATTAAATCATCAAGATTGTCATAACAACAACCAAGATAATACCAAATCAAAGCATCGTCTTGACGATGTTTAACGATATTTTCCAAAATACATCTTGCACTATCATAATTTTCTAAATTTACATCACACAAAGCCATAAGTTTATGAGCATCAATATCTGTTTCATCAACTTTTAAAGCTTCATCGATGGCTTCTCTGGCTAAAACATATTCGCCAGAATCTATTAGTTCGTATATTTTATCAAAATCTTTTTCATTCATAACACACCTATTATATCACAACTACTTTATTCGTGCTTTCATACCCAATTTTACTATATTATTTATTAAATCTTGAGGGAATAACGACAAAATTTGTGCAACTTTTGCATCTTTTCCAACAGTATAAGAAGATTTAGGATTTTTCTTGTTAGCAACCTTATAAACAAATTTTGCAACTTTATCCACCGCTAGCCCTTTATCTATATTTTTCAAAGCGTTAGATTTCATAAATTCCATTTCTTTTTCATAACCTGAACAATTTGTCAAAGTCTTTTCATTTTTATCAACAGACTTTTTCCACAATGGAGTTGAAATTACCCCAGGTTTGATTGAAACAACCTTAATATTTTTATGATTTTCGATAGCAAAAGCATTAAACAAAATATCCAAAGCCCTTTTTGAAGCCCCGTAAGGTCCAATAAATGGGAAATGACCAAAACTGGACATTGAACTTATATTTATAACTCTTGAATTTTCTAACAACGGAATAAGTTTTTGAGTGAATTCGAAATGAGAAAAAGTATTCACCTCAAATTGTTCTCTCAAATTATTCCCGTCAATTAACTCCATTGGACCTGCTACAACGCAACCCGCAACATTTATCAGGATATCAACCTTAGAAGTTTTAGATTTTAAAAGTTCCGTAGCCTCTGAAATTGAATTTCTGTCAGTCATATCCATATAAAAATATTCAACATTTTCAATATCTTCAATTATGTTTTCGTTTCTGTATGATGCAAAAACTTTGCAATCATTAGCAAAAAGTTTAACTAATTCTTTTCCTATTCCTGAAGTTGCACCTGTTATAACTACTGTTTTACTCATCAATATCTCCTTCAAACATAAAGGCAATAAGCTATAAACTTATTGCCTTTATAATTATTTTTCTTGCAACTATTACATACCCATGTAAGATGCGAATAGTGGTAAGTAAAGTGCAGCTGCCAATACCAATACGATAGAACCGATTACAATCAACATGATAGGCTCAATCATCTTAGTCATAATATCGATAATTGTATCTAACTGCTTATCAATATAGCTTGTTGCTTGACCTAACATATCACCCAAACGACCTGATTGTTCACCTGTTGCAATCATAAACAGAATCATCTTAGGCATTGTACGAGTAGAACGAAGAGCTGCTGATAAGTGTTGACCTTGTTGAACCCTTAATGTAGCTTCTTCAACCCTTGTTTCTAATGTATGGTTTGTTAATGTTAAGTTTGACAAATATAAACATTCCAAAATTGGAACACCCGCATCATATGCAACCTGCATAACCGCAATAAAGTTAGCAAAGTTTGAATACATAATCAAATCTTGTAATACAGGAATTTTTAAAACAATTTCGTCAATTTTCCATTTACTTGGTTTCCAACGGAACAAGAAGTTGATGAATGAACCAACTGCAGCAAAACCAATAGGAATAGCATACCAGTTTTTCTTCATCCACAAACCCATACTCATCAAAATACGAGTAATTGCTGGCAATTGCATACCCATAGAGTCGAACATCTCTTTAAATACAGGGAATACGAATACCAACATGACAATAACGATAAACACAGCCAAAATAACAACGAAACAAGGATACATCAATGTACCAACAACCTTACTTCTGATATTAGCTTGTTTATTCAACAATTCTAACAAACGGTCCAAAGTTTTTTCCAATTCACCTGCATCTTCACCGGCTCTAACTAGACCAATATAAACTTGACCAAATTGATCAGGATATTTCGCAACAGTACCTGCAAAAGTACCACCGTTCATAATTTGACGACGTAACTCTGTAGCACACTGTCTAATTTTTAATTTTGCAGCATCGTTTTCAATGAACAATAAAGATTCAATGATTGGAATACCTGCTGCAGCAAGAATTTGTAATGTTGAAGTGAAGTCAATTTGCTCTGACAAACCAAGAGTCGGCATTTTACCTGTTGGTCCTTTGTTTTCCTTTTTCTTATTACCAACAGCTTGTTCTTCAACAATATTTGTAGGAGTAAAACCTAATTCACGAACGGCAGCACGGGCTTCACGCAGATCCTCTGCTTCAACCTTACCCTTAACTACTTCGTTAGTTCCATCCTTAATCGCTGTATAATTATAAATTGTCATGATTCACCTATTCGCCTGCCATACCCAATACTCTGACAAATTCTTCAATTGAAGTTAAACCGTTCAAGATATGACCATGACAACAATTGTGTAATGTTCTCATACCATCTTTAACAGCACATTCTTCAATTTCCAAATCGTGAGCACCTTGAGCAATAAGTTTTTTAATTTCTTTTGAAATCAACATGATTTCATATACACCTAGACGACCTTTGTAACCTTGGAAACCACATTTGTTACATCCTTTTGCTCTGTAAATAGGAGTTTTCATCAAATGTTCAATTTCATCAGGGTCACGAGTAACCATCATAGCTTCTTCCTTAGTTGGATAGTACTCTTCTTTACAATCATCACAGATTCTTCTTACAAGACGTTGTGCAATTACACCTGATAATGTTGAAGATACCAAGTAATCTTTTGCACCCATTTCAATCATACGAGTAACAGTTGCAGCAGCAGAGTTGGTGTGGACAGTACTTAATACTAAGTGACCTGTTAACGCTGCTGAAATCGCAATTTCAAGAGTTTCGTAGTCACGAATCTCACCGACAAGGATGATGTCAGGGTCTTGACGCAAGATAGCACGCATACATGATGCAAATGTGATACCCGCTTTCGCGTTGATTTGTGATTGGTTAATACCTTCCAACTTAATTTCTATCGGGTCCTCAATTGTAGTGATGTTTACGGTTTCATCGTTCAAACTTTTCAATACAGAATATAGAGTTGTAGTTTTACCGGAACCGGTAGGACCTGATGTTAAAATGATACCGTTTGGACAAGATACCATTTGTTTAACTTTTTGAATTTCTGCTTCAGTTGCACCAACAAGTTTAATCTCTTTATCATTAGATGCAAGAGATACAGCAGGTGCCAAGATACGGATACAGACCTTCTCTTTACCAGATACAGGAAGTGTGTTGATACGGAAGTCGTATGAACAATCTTTGTATGAAATAGAGAACGTACCATCCTGAGGACGTCTGTTTTCTGCGATGTTCATTCTGGCCATAACCTTGAAACGTGCAATTACTGATGTTTCAACTTTTGCAGGAACATCAAGAACTTTTTGTAACATACCGTCTTTTCTGTATCTTACAATATAACCAGATAACCTAGGTTCGATGTGAATATCGGAAACCTTGTTATCAATACCGTTTGTAATAATTTGGTTAACGAACTTCGCAACTGAACCAGTTGAATCCTGCAATTCTGCAGCAACCATATCTTGTAATGATGTTTCACCATCATCATCAACAGTTTCAGCTTTAATCTGTTCAATAATAGCATCAGTTTGTTGCTTTTGAGCAGAGAAGAAGTTATTTAACGCTTCTTGGAACTCATAGTGAGTCATCAATAATTGTTTAGGGTTTTGACCTGTAAGATAGATGATTTCTTTCATTACATCCATCTTGATAGGTTTTACAACCCCTAAAGTAAGCGTTTTTCCATCTGAAGAAATAGGGATAACAGAGTTAGCCTTAATAAAATCTTCAGGAAGAATATTTACGAATTTCTTTTGATCTACTAACTGATCAGTTGTAACCAAATCATAACCGGTTTGATCATGAAGAACTGATTTTAATTGTTCAAGTGAAACCAAACCCATTTCAAATAAAGTAGAACCGATTGGTGCATTTTTACGCTTAGCTGCAGCCAACGCTTTCATCAAGTCAACTTCAGAAAGGATGCCTTGAGCAATAAGCATTTCACCTAACTTAGCTCCAGAACCTGCCGCTTGAGGCTGACCGCCTTGAGCCTGACTTCCAGTTTCAGGAGCAGTACCACCAGTAGGTATTTCTGCGATTGACTCTGCAGGAACGAAACATGCTAACAATTCTTTTAAATCATCTTCACCAACAAGCATAAATTTGATTGATTGTTGGAATGTTTTTTTCAAAACATTTGTGATTTCATCTTTATTTGAATTTTTAGAAACTGCAACGAAAAGAAAATTATCTTTCACACTAATTGGCACAAAATGGTATTGTCCCATTAGATTTTTATCGATACTCTCAAGTATACTTTGGTCTATGCTGTTTTTTAATCTTAAAATTAGTGCGTTCATTTATATATACTTATTCTTTTCTATTATAGTCTTTACTTACGTTTCGGTTTTATAAATTATTCTTATAGCATGCTGTCATCAACGATAGCATCTTCAGTATCTAGAATAATTTGTGGAGTCAACATGATAACCATTTCAGATTTTTCTTTCGCAGTATTTGTTGTTCTGAAGAACATACCAAGAACCGGAATATCACCTAAGAATGGAATTTTAGATACAGTTTTTGTTTCTGATTCTTGAATCATACCACCGATAACTAAAGTTTCACCGTCTTTAATTCTTACACCTTTAAGGTCAAGGTCTCTTCTTTGTAGCAATGTAGCTCCCAATTCTTGAATACCAGTTTCACCAGGAGAATAAACTCTCTCTGCAATAGTTTTATATTCTGGTTTGATATCTAATGTTACATAACCGTCAGGGCTGATAAATGGTGAAATTGTAATTTTAATACCGTTATCATCAGCAATATCATATTCTCTTTGAACTTGAGCTGCTGTTGAAGCACCTGCGTCCAAGTATTGAGTAGTAACTTTAGCAACGTAGTCTGAAGTTAAGTCGATAACTGATGGTTGACCACTTGTTAATAAAATTCTTGGATTTGCTAATACTCTACCTTTTTTATTTTCAACTAAGTAGTTAACTGCGTAGTGTAATTGAGATCCACCGCCCCATTTACCAACTGTACCAGCAGTTTCGTATTTATTACTTTCAGAATCCCAAGAATCTGTATCTACGAACATGTAACCTTTACCTGATAGGAATACAGGATACATTGGGTCTGTACTAAAGCCTTGGCCACCACCAGCATTGAATGAGAAGTTTTTGCTGTAGTATGTCCAAGTATTATCTAATGTTTTACTACCAGATTCAGACAATGAAATGATTTGAACTTCAAGATATGCTTGAGGAGTTTTCTTATCGTTCATTGCGATATAATCTCTAATCATTTCGATTTGAGATTCAGAACCACCAATTACTTGGATAGAACCCAAAGTTGGGAAGTAAGTAACTGATAAGTTCATTAATGGTAAACTGTCTAATTTGAATGTTTCTTCACCGTCAGTTGATTCTTCTGTCATTTGTTGTGATGTAAGAACACAAGCAACTTTACCACCACCAACAGCAATTGAACCACCGCCTTCTGAAGAATCTCCACCTTCATCAGATGCAAAACCTGTTGGGATACCAGCAGCTAAACCTGATGCTGATGAATCAGTACTTACAACTGACATTGTTGGGAACAATGAAGAACAAATTGAAGCTGACATTTCAGCAGGAGTAGTGTGGTTAACCTTGAATGTTGTAATTGTAGGTTTTTTATCGAATTGGTCAACAATTCTTCTAACAAGAGCTACATCGTTTTCAGTACCAGTAACGATTAATTCGTTAGCAGCAGGGTTTGTAGCAACAATAAATCCTTTTGACATGCCAGGATTTACTGCACCTGCACCTTTAGCTGAGAACACACTCTTATTTAAGAATGAAGAAAGTGCAAGAGCATTTACATATTTTACAGGAATAACTGTAATATTATTATTTCTTTCAGCTACAGATAAAGCTGTTTCTGCACTTGAAACAACTAAAGTGTTAGCTTGAATATCATAGAACAATTTATGAGTTTTAACAACAAGACTTAAAGCATCACCTAGAGGAATGTCAACTAAATCCATTGTTACAGTACCTTCAACTTCAGGTGAGAAGATAATGTTCATACCAGCTTGGTCAGCAAACATTCTTAATACTTGCTTAACATCTGCATCTCTTAAACTTAAATTAACAACTGAATCAGCGTTAGGAATTTTTACGTCTGAACGTAAATTTACTGATGCTGAATTTGATGTTCTGATTGCTGGTTTTACACCATCTACATAACCGTAGAATTCATCCATTGCAAAAGTTGCAGCCATTGAATTTGTTATAGCGAAAGCTGATAACATAACACTTGCAACAATTTTTTCTCTAATCTTATTTCTCATAATTGCTCCTGCTTATTTCTCTTTTAATTAACCTTTTCTACCACCGAATCTACTTCTCAAGTTATATACATCATTTTGTGCGTTATCTAATTGATCTCTTGAGAATAATTCACCAATACTTGCTGAATATATGTTTGTACCTAAACCAACTGTAATCCAAGATGGATTAATTTGAAGTACTTTATATTCTTGACCGATAATTTGATCCCCTTGGCGAACCAAATAATCTTTTTCATCAACATTAATAATTGCAGATGGGCTTGTTTTGTTATACATAATACCCACAACTTTTGTTCTTGTAATTTTAGCTGCATCAGAGCTTGCATCAGCCAATGAAGTTGGCGGAGTTGGCAAATTGAAACTATAAGGACTGATGTCATCAGGTTCTCTAACCACTACATCTCTTAATTTTTCAATTTCTGCAATTCTTGAATTGTGAGCTTCAGCCTCTGCATAAGCTGAACGTCTTGCTTCATCAAAAGCTCTAATTTCATCAGATGGCATAAATGGATCAGAACGACCGATTGAAGTAACATCATAAGCAATCATGCTTGTTGCTTGATTTTCTTCAACATCCATCTCAACATTTTCAGCTTCCGCTTTTTGCTCTTCTACTGCAACTTCTTCAGTTGCTTGAGGTTCAGGTGTAGCTGGCACAACCGGAGCAACAGCTCCAGGAACAGCAGTATCACCACCGCCAATTCCAAAGTTTTGCAACATACCGCAACCACCTGCAACAATACCTACAGAGAATACCATAGCTAACAAGGCCAATACCTTTTTGCCACGTTTACTGAACGTATTATCTACCCAATTTTCATTCCTATAGTAATTAATGTTCACTTTCTCTCCACCCATCTTATAGTCTTTAACAACTACATTATATTAAAGCTCTTAATTTTGTGTATCAGTTATTTAATGTATTTATAAAAATAACTACACTATCATATATATAATATATTAATACTGGATTTAAGTCAAAAAAGTGTAAATGTAACATAAAATTAGTTATAAATATAGCAAAACCCTTGTCTTACAAGGGTTTCAATATGTTAATATTTTGTTACAGCACTCAAAATCCATAAAAAGTTCAATCTTTAGATGTACTCTATTTTAATGACGAATGCTTAATCTTTCTAATCTTCTAACAAATCTTACGATAAAAGGTTCAGTATCTGCCGTAATTGAATCGACTAAAATAGTCTTACAGCCTAATATTTTGCCACATAAAATATCTGTTAAAGGTCTGTCCCCAACAATTACACAATCTTTTGCATTAACATTGTGTTTTTTTAAAAACTCTCTAACAGGACCGGTTTTTGGTTTACAAGCACCAAACAAAAGTGGGAAATGTGAAATTTTCTTAACCTTTTCGATATATTCCTGATTATTGTTATTTGACACAACGGCCATAAAGAAATTTTCCTGAACAACTTTAAGCCATTGATACATTTCATCGGTATATTTAGCAGACTTTGATGCCATAATTGTACTATCCAAGTCAAAAAGCATTGCTTTTACACCCTGACTTTTTAATTCATCTAAATCAATATCATAAATACTTTTTAAATTTACATCAGGTTTAAGAAACATGCTCTTTTACTCCTATGGTTCTAGCTAAAGCTACCTCATAATCAACCGGTGATCTATCAAATCTCAAATAAACATCAGCGTTAGTATTTGCCAAATCTTGAGATTCACCTTTTTCATCAATAATTTCTACAATTTTTGTAACAAATTGTTCACTTGGGGTGATAATTTCCACTTCATCATTTAACAGAACTTTATTTTTAACTTTTACAAAGTAAACATCCTCATCAGAAGATGAAGTAAATACCACATCAGAATATTTCTTTTTATCATGGAATTCAAATAAGAAATCTGCACCTGCTAAACCTTTAGAAATATCGTAACTATAACTATCAGGTTTATTTTCACCAAGAGCAAATCCTGTTGTATAACCACGGTTACCAACTTTTTTAAGTTCCAAGAAATATTTTTCCATATCAGCTTGAGGATTTTGCATAATTTCATCTATTGCAGCTCTATATGTTTTTGCAACAGCTGAAACATAATATAAACTCTTTGTTCTGCCTTCAACTTTGAATGAATCAACACCAACATCAATCATATCTTTCAAATGTTTAACAAGACATAAATCTTTTGGACTTAAAATGTGAGAGCCTCTATCGTCTTGGTTAATTTCATAATATTGACCTGGACGTGTTTCTTCAACTAATTTATAACTCCAACGACATGGTTGAGAACAATTACCTGAATTTGCTTTTCTTTCCCCGTTTGTAAAGTAATCACTTAACAAGCATCTGCCAGAAAATGATACACATTGAGAACCATGAACAAAACATTCGATTTCCATATCAGGAACTTGACGTTTAATTTCTGCAATCTCAGGGATAGAAAGTTCTCTTGCCAAAACAACACGTGTTGCACCCATATCTTGCCAGAATTTAACACACTCATAGTTTAATATATTAGTTTGTGTACTAACATGGATTTCTGTATCAGGCATATATTTTTTCAAAAGACGTAAAATCCCGAAATCACTAACCAAAACAGCATCAGGATTTGCATCTTTCAAAATTTCCATACATGCTTCTAAATGTTTGATATCAGAATTAAACGCAAAAATATTTAGCGTCAAATACGCCTTAGCACCCAAACTATGTGCCAAATCTATTGCACTTTTCAAATTTTCAAGGGTAATAATTTCCCCTTTTCTCATCGCTCTTAAGCTAAAATCTACCACGCCTAAATATACTGCATCTGCACCATACTTAACAGCGTATTTTAATTTTTCCAAATTGCCCGCAGGCATAAGTAATTCAACGTTTCGCATAAATCAATCATACTCTAAACCGAATTAATAATCAACCAAACAGGTGATGTTCTATTTTAATAAATGTGGAAAATAGAATATATAGAAAAGAGTTTTATTGGAGAGAAATATAATGCAAGCTATTAACAATGCAAGAAGCACAATAAAAGAAATCTGGTCATACCAACATCCGGTTATGCACACTTGGTTTTTATTCAGTGCTGCTTCATTAGGTTGCATGTTTACTCTTTTATTCTTCTTATTCTAAGAAGATTTATATATTTTTAGACTTGATAAATATACAAAGATTTACCCACGATAAAAAACAAGAACTGTTTTTATAGTTCTTGTTTTTTGTATGTTCTATCTGCAAACTTTTTTAATTTAACAATCATAATTGCACATAAAATAACTGCTGCGGTACACAAACCTATCCAAAAACCTGATATATTCATATTGAATTTAAAAGCTAAAGTATAACCTAATGGAATAGAAACTAACCAATATGCAACAAAATTTGCTAATAGTACAATATCAGTTTGTTTAACCCCTTTACATATACCTGCCAATGAAATCTGCAAACCATCAAATATTTGGAAGATTGACAATACATACATCACAGGAATACAAACTTTCACCAACTCTAAATCAGGAGTAAATAAACTCACAATTTGTTTTGGAATAGAAGAAAATACAATTGCACTGCAAGTCATAAAACCAACAGCCATACAAGTTCCTACTGCGGAATACTTTTTCAAATCTACAACATTTCCTGCACCATTTGCAAAACCTGTTTTAACAGCTATTGCATTCGAAATAGCAAAAGGTATCATAAACGACACTGTTGTTAATGTACAAACTAAATTCTGAGCCGCTGCATAAACACCTGAAACTCTACCCATAAATATTGCAATACTGTTAAATGCTATGAACTCAACCATTACAGCTAACGAAATCGGCAAACCAATACTTAACAACGCCTTGTAATAACCTTTTTCATGATAATTACGCAACTGCATATTTTTAAAGCAATATATTAATAATATAAAGCCCATAACATATCTAACAATAAAACTTGCCAGAGCTAAGCCAACAGTACCCATTGAAGGAATAAATCCCCAACCGAATACAAAAATTATATTCAAGAAAACATTCAAAAAGACACACAAAATCGTTACCAAATTTGGGAATAAAACAATTTCAAACGCCTGCAAAAATTCTTTCAAACAAGCATGCAAATACGCACCAAATGTTGAAAACGCAGTAATCCACATATAATTTTGAATATCAGGAATCAACTTTTCTTCAAAGCCTAAAAGCGGAATAACAGGAATAAAAGCAATAATCAATATAGTTGTTAATATTGCCAAAACCATTGCAAATCTGATTGACGGATAAAAATATTTCTTAACTGCTCTTTTTTCACCTCTGTAATTTGATAATAAAGGTGAAATACTTGCAATCAGACCAATTCCGAAAGTTAACAAGCAATTCATAATTGCACAAGCAATACTAATTGCAGCAAAGGTATCTGTTGAATGCCTACCCGCAATAATAACATCACCCAAGCCAATCAAAACAAAGCCCAAATTACCCATAATGATTGGACCTGAAATATTTAACAACTCTTTTACATAATATTTAATCCAATGATTACACATAAGACCATGATAACATAAAGATTATTCAAAGTAAGAAAGTTGAGGATCTTTAGCTTTAATCATACCGATAACATAGCCTGTTATAATACCGATACCTGCACCCCAAGCTAAATTAGTCCATCTAATCTTTCTAAATGCTTTCATTGAAATATCATCACGTTCAACAACATTTTTCTTACAAGCTTCAAAAGTATCAGCAAAACCTTGTTTCAAGTCTTTAATTGTATCAGGATCTGTAATTGATTCTTTTAATGCCTTTACTTTATCATCAATATCTGCCAACGTTTCAGATACCCCCAAACGACTTAAAAATAATTTTTGTTCAGGCTTTAACCTATTGTTCTTTGTTAATTCTAACGCAGACTCATTAAGACCATCAATATTATCTAACGCTTCATTTCTCACCACATTAAACGCATCTGCCACATATCTGCTTTTAGTTACTGGAAGATGATATGCTAACATACCAACCGTCCCTAACCCCGCACCATAAGCTAAAGCTTTTGAACGTTCCCTCGGTGTTATATTTGCCATATAAATTGACATAGTTATACACTCCTATTAATACATATTTAGCACAAAAACTCCTAAATTTTATTTTTTGCGGGTAAATGTAAAATATAAATAACATTTTTACAAATTTTCATAAAAACAGTAACCTTAAATTTTTCTCAACCTTGAGAGAATTCAAAAAATATGTTATACTAATAAAATAATATGAGGATTTATATGATGAAAAAGAGTTTAGCATTCACTTTGGGTGAAATATTAATTGCATTAGGTGTTATCGGCGTTGTAGCTTCACTAGTTATACCTCTATTGGTTAACGGTCAGAAAGCAGGAACTGCAAGAGCTCAGTTTGATACTGCATATTCATTATTATCTAAAACGCTTGCAGATATGGATGCTGACAATGTTCCAGTATTGCCTGCGAACTACTCTGCAAACAGTTTTTATTCACAAATAAAACAATATAGCCGTGTTGCAACAGATTGCGGTACATACAGCTCTGATAAAAACGCCAGTGTTTGTATTGGATATGGCGGAAAAGACAACTCAGGAAATACTGACAATTACAAAATTTACAACAAAAAATCTAACACAAAAATAAACTTATCAAGAGTTGACGATGGCGGTTTTGTTCTTACAAACGGGATGATGGTTGCATTTGAACAACCAGGATATTCAACAAGAACAATCAACGGTAAAGTTTACGCACGTCCTATCTTAATTACTGTTGACATCAATGGTAAAAACAAAAACCCAAACAGATGGGGCTGGGACTTATTTACATTTGAATTAACAAACCAAGGTATTCAACCGGTTGGTTCTGAATTTACGCACCCTGATTTTAGTACAAATCCTGCGACTCTTTGTAGTAAAACAGGTGCAGGTAGCGAAAATGGCATAACTTGTGCTTATTATGCGGCTACTGACTCTGATTATTTCACAAAATTATATAACGGACACTAGAAATAAGTTTCAAATAAAAAAAGAGGCGGTTTCAAATAAAACCGCCTCTTTTAATGCTTTTTGTAAATTCCTAAAACTATTTAGAAATAGTTTCGAAAATTACATCAAACGCTTCTGGATCTCTAACTGCTAAGTCAGCAAGCATTTTTCTGTTTACAACAATGTTTGCTTTTTTGCATGCATTTACAAATCTTGAGTAGCTCATACCACGAGATCTTACAGCTGCGTTAATTCTAACGATCCATAATCTTCTCATATTACGTTTTGTAGTACGTCTATCTCTGTAAGCGTATTTTAAAGCTTTCATAACAGCGATATTAGCAACTTTGAAGATTCTGCTTCTAGCACCAATAAAGCCTTTAGCAAGTTTTAATATTTTCTTGTGTCTTTTAACACCTGCATTACCACGTTTAATTCTCATTTTCTATGCTCCTATCTTGAATACTTCTTGTATGGTAACTCTTTAGATACCAATGCTACATGTGACTCAGAAACGCCAACCATCTTGAAAATTCTACGTTTTCTAGATCCTGACTTGTGTTGGAGCAAGTGGCCAATACCTGCTTGTCTTTTCATAATTTTACCAGATGCTGTTACTTTGTAACGTTTTGCAGCTGATTTGTGAGTTTTTAATTTTGGCATTTTCTTCTCCTTTTTTTGGTTAAGTAATATCAAAAAATTATAGGCATACCAAAGCCTATAACTTTCGGCTTGGTTTCATCATATTATGAAAAACTTTCAATTGCAAGTGGGGGAGGGTAAATATATTAAGTTTTGTTCTATAACTTTATTGAAAAACGATTTACAAGTTCTTCAATCATATAAAAAGAACCGCAAATAATCGTCAAAACACTGTCATTAAAATCAATTTCAACCTCATCTGTCAATGCTTTACTTTCAATAGGACAAACCTTTTGTAACTGTTCAACCGTGCAAGAATTTTGATGTTTATAATGATAAAAATAAACCTCATCCCCACGTTCAAAAAGCGAATTCACCATTTGCTCATAATCTTTATTATTCAAACAACCAAAAATAAAACGGCGTCTTGTGTTTGGATAATACATATCAAGACTTTGTTTTAATGCATTCACTCCATTTGGATTGTGAGCCCCATCAACAATTAAATTTTTATCTTCAATATACTGAAAACGGCAAATATGTTTAACCTGTCTTAAAGCCTCTTGAATTGTATCGTTTTTAATCTCTGGGAAACAAGTTTCAATAGCCGCCAATGCTAACGACAAATTTTCTTGCTGGTGAATACCTTTTAATGCTAAGTTTTCACTATTAACCATAGGTAAAATCAACTGTAATGGAGCTCCAACTTCATCTGCTACATCATAATAAACTTCCTTGCCTTCAAAAACTATACAAGGACAATCTTTTTTGATAATTCCCGCTTTTTCGTATGCAATTTTGTCTAAAGTATCACCAAGACGCTCTGTGTGGTCTAAATCAATATGAGTTATAACAGAACAAAGGTTTTTCTTAATAACATTTGTTGCATCGAACCTACCACCTAAACCAGTTTCTAACACAACAACTTCAACATCGTTATCATAAAAATACTTAAACATCACAGCAGTTAATATTTCAAACTCAGTCAAATCAATATCATTTTTATCCGCCAAATCAGAGATTTCAAAAACATACTTCGCAAAATCTTCATCTGGAAGATCTGACAATATTCCCTCTCCAAGGGGGAGGGTTAGGGTGGGGGTTTTACTAATTTTTATCCTTTCCGTATATTTAAAAATATGGGGCGAAGTATAAAGTCCAACTTTCTTACCTGCGTAGGCTAAAACAGTTGAAATAATTGAACAAACAGAACCTTTACCGTTAGTTCCTGCAACATGAATGCAATTCAATTTATCTTGAGGATTGCCAAGCAAATCAAGAATTTTCACCATTCGCTCTAAACCAAGTGAAATATGAAACTTCCCAACCGATGTTAATAATTCAACTGTATCTTGATATGTCTTTGTCATAAATACCTACAAAAAAGGCTCTCAACTGAGAGCCTTTTCTCTACTCTTGGATTCCTTTGCGTTTATAGAATTCTTCAATAAAACCTGTATTGAAGTTACCACTCATAAATACTTCGTCTTCAACGATTTCTTGGTGGAACGGAATAGTTGTTTCAACACCAGTAACAACATATTCTTTCAACGCACGATACATTCTGCGACGAGCTTCGTTTCTATCACGACCCCAACAAATCAATTTACCAATCATTGAATCGTAATGAGGTGGAATTTCATAATCTTGATATACGTGAGAATCAACACGGATACCAAAACCGCCCGGAGCCAAGTAACCAGAAATTTTACCTGGATTTGGCATAAAGTTTTTCGCAGGATTTTCAGCATTGATACGACACTCAATAGCATGACCTTTTAATTTGATATCATCTTGAGTGTAGCTTAATGGCTCACCTGATGCCACCATAATTTGTTCACGAACCAAGTCAACATTAGCAACCATTTCAGTAACACAGTGTTCAACTTGAATACGTGTATTCATTTCCATAAAGTACCATCTGCCATCATGGTCAAGCAAGAATTCACAAGTACCAGCACCTTCGTAGTTAATAGCTTTTGCGGCTCTAACAGCTGCAGCACCCATTTGTTGCCTTGTTTCTTCGTTGATAGCAGGAGATGGAGCTTCTTCCAATAATTTTTGGTGACGTCTTTGAATTGAACAATCCCTTTCACCTAAGTGAACAACGTTACCAAAACTATCACCAATAATTTGAACTTCGATATGACGAGGATTTTCTAGGAATTTTTCAGCATAAACATCTGGGTTACCAAAGAAGTTTTTAGCTTCAGCTTGGCATAATTCCATGTTAATCTTAACATCTTCATCATTACGGCAAACTCTCATACCTTTACCGCCGCCACCTGCAGTAGCTTTCAAGATGATTGGGTAACCTACACGATTACCAAATTCTTGAACTTCTTCAACAGTTTTAACGATACCAGTACCTGGAGTAACTGGAACATCGTTTTCAATCATTGTGCGACGAGCAGTAGCTTTATCACCCATTTTTCTCATAGCTTCAGAAGATGGGCCGATAAATTTAATACCTTGTTGTTCGCAAATTTCAGCAAAATCAGCTCTTTCAGACATAAAACCATAACCAGGGTGAATAGCATCAGCCCCTGATACCATTGCAGCTGACATAATTGCTGGAATGCTTAAGTAGCTGTCTGCACTTTTAGCTGGTCCTATACAATATGCTTCTGTTGCAAGTCTTACGTGTAATGAATTAGCATCAGCTTGAGAATAGATAGCAACTGTTGGAATCCCTAATTCTCTACAAGCTCTGATAATTCTTACGGCAATTTCGCCTCTATTTGCAATTAATACTTTTCTAAACATTTTCCAAATATCCCTTATCAAAAAAGAAGTGAACAGAGTACCCCGTTCACTTCAAATTTGTAATTATTCTACATACATTAGAACTTGACCGAATTCGACAGGTTGACCGTCTTCAACACAAATTTCAACAACCTTACCTGAAACTTCTGATTCGATTTCGTTCATCATTTTCATAGCTTCAACAATACAAACAACATCACCAGAAGAAACTGTTGAACCAACAGAAACGAATGGTTCAGAATCTGGAGATGGAGCTTTGTAGAAAGTTCCAACCATAGGTGATGTAATTGGTGTACCTTTTTTAGCAGGAGCAACGTCAGCTGCTGGAGCTGATGCAACAGGTGTTGCTGCGGCAACTGGAGCTGCAGCTTGAACAGGTGCTGCTACAACTTGAGGTGCTGAAGATACAACTACTTCTTTTCTCAATGTAATAGCTTGTTCGCCGTCTTCTAATGAGATTTCTGTTAAACCTGTTTCTGCTAAAACTTTTGCTAATTTTTCAATATAATCTGTTTCGAATTTCATAATTTTTTCCTCTATAAACATTTATGAGATTCTTCGGCTCATTGTCATTCTGAGCGTTAGCGAAGAATCCCATAAAAATAGCTGCCTCAGAATGACGAATTCTAAGATAGAATTAGCATCTATCTAAGTATTCGTTAGTTCTAGTATCTACTCTAATCATATCACCATTTGATACGAAGAAAGGAACTTGAACAACTGCACCAGTTTCTAATGTAGCTGGTTTTGTACCGCCTTGAGCAGTGTTTCCTTTTTCAGCTGGAGGAGTATCAACAACTTCTAATTCTACGTGAGCAGGAATATCAACACCGATAATTTTGCCTTCGTGCATAAGAATCATGATATTCATATTTTCTTTTAAGTATTTGATACCGCTACCAATTTGAGCTTCTGCAACGTGTAATTGATCATAGCTTTCGTTATCCATCATAACGTATTCTGCACCTTCTTTGTAAAGGTATTGCATTTCACGTCTGTCTAAAGTAGCTTTTGCAACTTTTTCACCAGCTCTGAATGTTTTTTCTACAACTTGACCTGTGATAACGTTTTTAAGTTTTGATCTTACAAACGCTGCACCTTTACCAGGTTTTACGTGTAAAAATTCTACAACTGACCATAAACCGTTGTCTAACTCAACTGTTAAACCTGTTTTAAAATCGTTTACTGAAATCATATTTTTCCCCTTTTTTAAAGTAATCTTCTTCTTTTGTGAACTCATACTAACACAAAAATACATTTTTGGCAAAATTTAGGGTTTCGTTGTTTACAATTAGGCTCAAAATATTATATTTGTGGTAAGATTAAAGTATGATAGAAAGATATTCAAGAAAAGAAATGGCAAAAATTTGGGAGTTAAATTCCAAATTCGATTATTACCTACAAGTAGAACTTGCGGTATGCGATGCTTACGCACAATTAGGCACTATTCCAACTGAAGCCGCAAAAGAAATTCGTGAAAAGGCAACTTTTTCTGTTGAAAGAATTGACGAAATTGAACGTGAAGTTCGCCACGATGTTATTGCATTTTTAACTTGTGTAAATGAGAGCTTAGGTGATTTAGGGCGTTATGTTCACGTTGGTTTAACAAGTTCTGATGTAATTGACACCGCTTTTGCTCTGCAAATCCAAGACAGTGGAAAACTTATTCTTGAAGATTTAGAAAAAACTATCCAAACACTTAAAAATCTTGCAAATGAACATAAAACAACAATTTGCATCGGACGTTCTCACGGAATTCATGCTGAAATTATGACCTTTGGGGCAAAACTTTGCTCTTGGATTGATATTTTAGAACGTCAAAAAGATAATTTTACACACGCATTAGAACAGATTAGAGTTGGTCAAATCTCAGGTCCTGTTGGGACTTACAGCAACATTTCAACTGAGGTTGAAAAAATTACTTGTCAAAACTTAGGACTAAAACCTGCTAGAATTTCAACTCAAGTAATTGCAAGAGATTATCACGCATACTTTATGCAATCACTATCACTAATTGCAAGCGTAATTGAACAATTTGCAACAGAAATCAGACACTTGCAAAGAACAGAAGTTATCGAACTTGAAGAAGGTTTTGGCAAAGGTCAAAAAGGCTCTTCTGCTATGCCTCACAAGAAAAACCCTGTTTTAAGCGAAAACCTATGCGGTTTAGCTCGTGTGGTTAGAGCAAATTCAATCGTTGCACTAGAAAACATTCCACTTTGGCACGAAAGAGATATTTCTCATTCTTCAGCTGAACGCATAATTTTCCCAGATAGCTTAACTTTGGTTGATTTTATACTAAACAGATTTAACGGTTTGATGGAAAATATCGTTGTTCACAAAGACAATATGCTTAAAAATACTGACAAATTCGGTGGAATAGTTTTCTCTCAAAAAGTTTTATTATCACTTGTTGCAAAAGGTTTAACAAGAGAAGATGCTTATGTAATTGTCCAAAGAAACGCTCTTGATGCATTCCAAAACCACGGGGATTTCAAAGCTAATTTACTAAAAGATAATGAAGTTTTAAATCTTTTAACCTCTGATGAAATTGAACAAATTTTTGATAAACAGGCATTTTTAAATAATATTGATGAGATTTATACAAGGATATTATGATTATATCGTCATCCTGAACTCGATTCAGGATCTATCAATGTCAATTAAATTGATAGATCCCGGATCAAGTCCGGAATGACAATTACATATTTACCCCTAATCTGCAATAAACTCAGCTAAAACGACGTTGCTAACAAGAATTCCTTGTTCTGTTAGAGCATACCCTTGTGAAGTTTTTGTGATTAAATTTAGACCTTCATATTTTTTCAAAACTTCGTTATATTTTTCTTCAAAATCAATACTATATTTTGCATTGATTTGGGCAACATTTAACCCTTGCATTTTGCGAAATCCTAAAAATATTTCTTCTTCTAATTGTTCTTGAGGATTTACAAGATGAGAGTCTTTGTGAGTTAATGGATCGTTTAGATATTCTTCAATAGTTTCGACATTTCCATAGCGAACACCGTTTACATACCCGTGAGCACCAACCCCAAAACCGTAATATTCCTCATTATTCCAGTAGGTTAAATTGTGGCGGGAATTGAAGCCTTTTTTAGAGAAATTACTCACCTCATAATGCTCAAACTTCAAATCTTTCATTGTTTGAATTGCACCTAAATACATATCGGCTTGCTCATCATCATCTGGCAAATTATCAGGCATATTGTCATAAAAATAACAACCATCTTCGATTTTTAACCCATATAATGAAATATGCTGAACCCCCAGCCCAACTGCCATTTTTAAATCATTTAGAAAACTCTCAATCGTCTGATTTGGCAAACCATAAATAAAATCCAAACTAATATTATCAAACCCAACATCTTGAGCTACTTTCACGGCATCAATAACTTGGCCTGCGTTATGACGACGGTTTATTTGTTTCAAAAGAACATCATCAAATGTCTGACAACCTAAACTTATGCGATTTATCCCTAAGTCGTATAATGCTCTTAGGTAGCCATAATTTACCCCCTCAGGGTTTAATTCTGTTGTGATCTCAGTATTAGAATTGGTTTTTAATTTTCTCAAAACCTGTGCAAAATCTGTATATTCTAAGACAGACGGAGTTCCACCACCAAAATAAAGAGTATTTAAAACTTCACCTTGGTAATTAAACTCAATTTCTTTCAAAAGTGCTTTTATATAGTCTTTTTTCAAATCTAATTTGTTAAAAGACACAAAAGAACAATAATGACATTTTGACTTGCAAAATGGAATATGAATATACGCACTTTTTACCATAGGAAGATTATACAACGAAAAAGAACTTACACTAAAATCAAATAATAAATTGCACAAGTCTGAAATTTATGTTATTTTAAAACAAAAAGGTGGTTTTATGAAAAAGTTACTAATATTACTTTTTACTTTTATATTATTTGCATTACCTGTTAATGCTGCAAAATGGGTACAACTTAACGATGATACATTTATAGACTTAGAAAGCATTAAAAATTATTCTCAATATAGCTACACTAACTCCGAACAAAAAATTTTTTGGATTAAACAAAACTTAGAAAATTCTGAAAGTGCCAAAACCACAAAAGAAGAGTTGAACAAAAACCTTAAATATGGTCTTACTCAAATTATTATTGATACAAATAAAAAAATTCTCGCTATTAAATCATACGTACATTATGACGAAAATAATGAACGTATAGCAGGTAGCAGTCTTGAACACTTTGAATTAATGTGGGTAGATATTGCACCTGAAACATTTGGAGATATGCTATATGATGTAATTACCCACGAACGTCAATTAAAAAAATTATATAAACAACAACAGAAAAACAAATAGCTTTGTAGGTCAGGCATTGCCTGACACAACATTATAAATATTTTTGTGATAACATCTAAGTATGGATATCACATCAAAAAGTAACGTTACACTAGAATTCGATAAGGTAAAAGAAGAACTTTCCAAATTCGCCAAATTTGAGCAAAGTAAAACTCTTTGTTTGCGAGCTTTGCCGTATGATACGGCTGAAAAAATTCAACAACAAATCAGGCTTACTTATGAGGCAAAAAGAATTCTAGACCACGCAAAAGATACTCCAACAGAGTTCATCGCAGACGTTTCAAAAATTAGAAACAATTCTGCCGTGTCATATCTAATGGAAGAGGAATTGGTGGATATCGCAAAAACTATGAAATCTTCTCGTCTTTTAAAACGTTTTATTCTAGACAATTCTGATGAGGATTACCTACTAAAAAATCTAGCAGAACGTCTTGTTACTGATAAAGAACTTGAAGACAAAATCTTTGAAACTTTTGACGAAAGCCTAAAAATTCGACAAAACGCAACACCAGAATTAAAAGGATTGTATTCATCTTTAAGAGATACGGAACAAAATATTCGTGATCAGATTTCATCATTATTAAACAATTCAAGTTTTACAAAATACTTACAAGACAACATTTACACTCAACGTGATGATAGAATTGTTTTCCAAGTAATGGCATCGAACAAAACAAAAGTCCCAGGGATTATCCACGATGTATCATCTTCAGCCAAGACTTTCTACATCGAACCTGCTCAACTTGTACCATTAAACAACAAAATTAGAGAAGTTAAATCTAAAATTCACGCTGAATGTATAAGAATTTTAGTAGGTTTAACCAACCTTGTAAAAGAACATATGCAAGAGCTTGTTGAATGTGAAAGAGTAATGGCAGAAATCGATTTCCATTTTGCAAAAGCAAGATATGCCGTAAAAATCCACGCAACAGAACCAGAATTAACAAATGATAAAACAATTTGCTTTGAAAATATGAAACACCCTCTTTTGATGCTTGTTACAGAAGATGTTGTTTCAAACAACTTTGAAATCGGAAAAGATTATAAATCCGTAATCATTACAGGTTCAAACACAGGTGGAAAAACAGTAACCCTAAAAACTATCGGGTTATTTATTCTTATGGCAAAAGCTGGAATGTTTTTACCTTGTACTCACGCAAAAGTTTATCCATTCAAAAATGTATTTGCAGATATTGGGGATTCTCAAAGTATTTTGCAAAGCTTGTCAACTTTCTCATCCCACATGACAAACATAATCGAAATCCTAAAACAAAGTAGCGAAGAAAGTTTTGTTTTATTAGATGAAATTTGTGCAGGAACCGACCCTGTTGAAGGTGCGGTTTTAGCTCAAGGAATTTTAGAAAAATTAGCACAAAAGCAAGTTACAAGTGTTATTACAACTCACTATGGGGAATTAAAAGCGTTAGAATATACAAACAATTTCTTCAAAAACGCATCCGTTGAATTCAACACAGAAACCCTAAAACCAACCTACAAACTTTTAATCGGTATTCCTGGTTTGAGTAATGCAATTTCTATTGCTTCAAACTTAGGACTTGATAAAGACATTGTAGAAAAGGTTAAAACAACCCTTGTAACCCAAAAGGACCCAACAGTTGCAGTTGTTGAAAAATTACAAGAAACTCATCAAGAGTTATCTAAAAACCTTGAACAAGCTCAAGAAATCAAAGAAGAATCTTTAGAAATCAAAAAAGAATACGAAGAAAACTTAAACCAAGTTAAAAAAGATAAAAAGAAAACAATCAAAAATATCAAAAATAAATTTGATATGGAAATGCTTGAAGCTCGTGGCGAAATTAAACAAATTTTAGATGAACTTCGCAAAGAAAAGTCCGAAAAAATTGCACGTCGTGCGTACGCTCGTCTAGCAAAACTTGAGGATGACTTTAGAGATGAACTTGATAAAGTTACAGATAAAAACAAATACTTAGAAATCGATTGGGATAAAGTAAAAGTCGGTGATACTGTTATGATTAAAGAACTTCACCAAAAAGTTACTATCCTGTCGCTTCCTGATAAAAACAAACGCCTATTTGTTGATATGGGTGCTATGAAAATGAAAGTTAAAAAAGATGAACTTGCGGTTCTTGATGAAAATTACAAAGAACCAAACAAAGTTAAAATCCCAGGAACTTCATTTAATAAATTTGAACTTAAACGTTATGAAATGTCACAAACTTTAGACCTTAGAGGCTATAGAGTTGAAGAAGCATTAGATGAAGTTGAAGCATATTTAGATAAAGCAAGTTTAGCAAACCTTACACCAGTTTACATCATCCACGGACACGGAACAGGTGCATTAAAACAATCCGTTAGAGATTTCTTATCAACCTCACCTTATGTTGCAAAATTCCGACCAGGGGAAGACACCGAAGGCGGAGATGGTGTTAGTGTAGTTGATATCAATTAAAAATATGCTATTATACATTTATATAGGAATAGGAGTGAGCTATGAACATAAGTGAATTAAGAGAAAGTAATGAACTTGTGAACCTTTTCTGTACATTAGCAGAAATTCCATCACCTTCATTACAAGAAGAAAAAGTTATTGAATGGATTTGCAATTACTGTAAAGAAAACAAACTAATCCACGAAACAGACGATTATAAAAACGTTTATATTAAAATCCCTGCAACAGATCCAACAAAAGATTCTGTATTATTATCTGCACATATGGATGTAATCGGAGATGATTCACCAATTATTACAGAATTAGACGGTGATTTAATCAAAGCTAACAATAGAACTCTAGGAGCTGATGATAAAGCAGGTGTTACTAACGCACTATACTTTGCAAAAGAATTGAACAAAAGAACAGACCTTGCTCACGGCGGGTTAGAAATTCTATTTACCCGTGATGAAGAAAGCGGAATGACTGGTATCAAACACGCTGATTTTAACAGAATCAATTCAAAATATGTATTGGTACTAGACAGCGATTCTTTAGGTCAATGCTTAGTTTCAGGTGCAAGCTATGTAATGGTAGATTTAAAAGTTAACGCACCAAAAGGCGGACACTCAGGTAATGATATCGGTGATGAAACAAGAGAAAACGCCGCAAAACTTATTGCAGATATTATTTCAGATATGCCTCAAGGGGTATTCTTTAGCGAAAACGGTCAAGTTGTAACCTCTTGTAACTTAGGCGGAATTTGTGCAGGGGATGTTGAAGTGACAAACGTTATCAACACAGATGCTCATGCAACATATTCAATCAGAAGTTCAAGAAAAGATAAAGAAAATGAACTTATTCAAACAATGCAAGAAGTGGTTGATGCATTTAATAAAAAGCACCAAGGTATTGCAACAGCAACAATTACATTCACAGAAAAAATGCCTATGTTTGAAAAAAATGAAGATGAATATCTTCCAATTCTTTTTGAAGCCGTAGCTAGAAAAGTTGGCTTAGAGCCTGAAATTTCATCTTTCCATGCCGGTGCAGAAACCCACATTTATGCAAACAAAACAAATGCTAAAGGTGAAAAGTTCTCACCATACTTATTAGGACTTGCAACAGTTTGCAATATGCACTCAGCAAGAGAATATGTTGATTACAAATCAATGCTCAAAGGTCAAGAACTTTTACAAGCATTATTTGAAGCATATAACAAATAACTCTTATAAATAAAAAAGACCTTGATAATCAAGGTCTTTTTTATTGTTCTGGTTCTTCCAAAATTCTTTGATATTTATCCAATTTTTCTAAAATATAATTCACATGAGGTTCATTTGCGGGCTGAAGTGGAATACCCAACTCTTTTGAATTTTTAACTGCATTCATATCCGCTTTTGCCTGAACTGCTATTTTTAAAATTTCTGGCATGTTTAATGCTGTTGGATTTTCACTTGATAAATTTTTATAATAACTATCCTGATAATCTTTATTTAAACGCAACTTCCAATTAGTATTATTTTCAGTTCCCCCAACATTATAAGTTTTAGTAATGCCGAAGAAATCATCAAAAGAAATCTGAATTTTCTTACAAGTCAAAAACAGTTCAGCAAACTTTGCCTTAATACGCTCTCTTGGATCTTTATCGATTGTTTGGCAATATCTATCTCTAAACTCTGCTCTTGTAGGATTAGAATTCAAAAATCCCGCAAGATAAAATACGTTCCAAGCGTGATGATTTTTTACCCAATCTTTTTTAATCATCTCTGTTGCAGGCGGAGAATCATGAGAACCTACCAAGCCCCAATCATCAGGATCTTGAGATTCTTCTGCTCTCATATATTCTAACTGCGTAATCCCTGGAAGTTTGTTTCTGTCCCTATAAATTCTGTTAAATGTAGGAGTGTCTGTACACAAATCTTCCCAAACAGGATAATTTTTATTGATACCGTGTTCTTCTAGTGTTGGAATAATAATTTCATTTAGTACTCTTTTATAATTACCATTTGGGTCAACACTTGCAATATAAGAGATATTTCCACCTCTAAACTTATTAGTATCTACCGCACCATCAATTAAAAGAACAGAATTTTTATCATAAATATATGGATCAACCAAACCTAAAGCATGGTCAATTCGAACATTATCAAAATCCTCTAACGCTGATTCCATTTTTCGTTTTAACAACTTACCAGCAGAGCCTAATGAACCATCTTCATTAAACAATTTATTCGGATCTAAAACAGGAATATCCCAAACCTGTGGCCCGTTATTTTTACCACCATATGGACAACCCATTCTGTAATCTTTCAAAAACGCACCTTGATTTGCCCACTCATCAGCCTTTGAAAATCCAACCAACAAATCACTAATATATTTAAAACCGATAGATTTTCTAAACTGAGTGTTTTCTTTTATTTGTTTATCCAATAAAAATTGTCCGAAAATATATGTATCAAAATCTTCTTTGGAACGGTGAATAACTTTTTTATATCTTGATATTGCTTCAGGATCTTTTTGATCAATTCTTGTCATTAAATTGGCATCTAATTCATCCCAAGTTTCAAACTCATTTGTTCCATAAGTTTTGGATAAAACATCAAACAACGCTTCTTTATAAATTATTGAACCCTTTTTCTCTTTAAATTCATTAAACTCCCGATGCAATTCCAAAGCCCCGTCTTTTGCAAAACTAGCTTTATCCAAGAAATTTTTATACGCTTTTTTTATGCAATATTCGTAATTTGCAAAAGCATCGGGGAATTTTGAATAAGAATAATTTTTACCATTATCTGATGATTTTTCAAAAACAGCATCAATATCCTCTTTTGATAAAATCTTTGCATATTTATCTGTCGTTAATTCTTCCAAATCTAAGAATAAATAGTTTCTTGTTGAAACCGTAGATTTGTATGGCGAAATAGACTGAGCATCACGAAGAACACCAACAGGGCCTAATTGATTTGAATTAAAACCATGCAACATTTCAAAAGGCAAAAGTTGGGCGGCAACTTTACCATAAGGTGAACCAACACCAATATCTTTTTCGGATTCAGGATAGCATGTGCCATGCAAAATCATTGCAACTTCTTGCGTCCCCAAATAATCAAATGCAGGCTGAAGTGCATTTTGTCTATAATCCCTTTCTTCTTCCGGTCTTAATCTTCTTTGGAAATTCGGATTATGTTGATATGTAGATGTAATTTTTGCTACCTGCATCCCCTAATCTTCCTTTACATATACTTTAGATATCCTCTTCTAACATACCAAAATAAAAATTTTTTCGCCATCTATTTATACAAATGTAAACATTTTTCGCCAAAACTTCACATAATACGGGATTTATTATAAAATAAGGGGTGAGTTGGAATCTAGTAGTAAGATAAAGTATGATTAAAATATAGGGGTAGAGGTGTTTTTATGAAATATGAAAACGTTTTTAAGTTATTAGAAGAAATTACCATTAAAAACAACGAAACTGTTGCTTTAGGTATGAAATCAAAATGGGGCTGGAATGAGTTCACATACAAAGGCTTAGGGCTTTTATCAAGAAGACTTGCAAGCTACATTATGAATGATTTAGACATCCCAAAAGGAGAAAAACTTGCAATCCTTTCTGAATCAAAACCTGAATATGGTGCTTGCGTATTTGGTTCAGTATTAGCAGGTCTAACAACAGTTCCACTAGATAATAAATTAACTATCTATGAACTTGAATCAATCTTATCTAACTGTGAACCAATTGTTCTTATGTGTTCACTTGCAAATATTGAAAGAGCAAAAGAATTAAAAGCAAAAGTTCCATCTATTAAACATATTATTTTGATGGATACAAAAACAGAAGATGAAGATATCGTAAGTGTTTACACAATTCCTGAAGTTTACAATGCAAAATGGAGAAGAAGACCACTTAGTGCAACCGCATTTATTATTTACACTTCAGGCACAACAGGAAATCCAAAAGGGGTTGAAATTACTTTCAAAAACATGCTTGCTCAAATGCATGACTTAAGACTTGCTTTGAAACAAATTCTTCCTCCAAACGAAAAAATGAGAGTGTTATCAATTCTTCCAATGAACCACTTGTTTGAATTAACAGTAGGGTTCTTCACATTCCTGAACCACGGATTTTCAATTTATTACACCCAAAGTCTAAAACCAAAAGATATCTTAGATGTAATGTCTGAAAAGAAAATCAAATTCATGGTTACAGTTCCTGCATTCTTGAAGTTATTAAAATCTTCAATTGAAGCAGAAATCAATAAAAAACCTCCAATCGTTCAAAAATTATTCAAAGCTAACTTGGCGATTGCAAGAACATTACCAATGGATATGAGAAGAAAATTATTCAAACCTATTCACGATAAATTCGGTGGTGAATTCTGGGGTTGTATTGCAGGTGGTGCTCCACTTGATCCACAAGTTGGCGAATTCTTCCAAAGCATCGGTATTCTTTGCTTACAAGGTTATGGATTATCAGAAGCATCTCCTGTTGTTGCAGTAAACAGAGGAAAATATATCGATATGAAATCTATCGGTTACGCTTTAGAATCATTTGAAGCAGTAACTGACAAAACAACTGGCGAATTATTACTTCGTGGTCCATCAGTAATGAAAGGTTATTACAAACAAGAAGAATTAACAGCTGAAGTTATTGATGCTGAAGGTTGGTTACACACAGGTGATATCGCACATATCGATCCTAAAACTAAGAATATTTACATCACAGGTAGAATTAAAAATATGATCGTTCTATCAGGTGGTAAAAAAGTATTCCCTGAAGAAGTTGAAGCAGTATTAGAACAAAGCTCTAATTTTGCAGAAGTTTGCGTAATGGGTATGAAACGTGAATTCGGTGAAAAAGATGGTTGTGAAGAAATCGCAGCAATCATCGTTCCGACTCCTGATTATGCAGCTAACTTCAGTGATCCTCAAAACTTGGAAGATGCAGTTACTAATGAAGTTAAATTCTTATCAAGCAGATTGGCTCACTACAAACGACCAATTAAAATTATCGTTCATACAGAATTGTTACCTAGAACAACAACTAGAAAACTTAAACGTATGGAAATTAAGAAAATGCTTAGCGAAATGTCTAAAGTATAAGAACAATAATTAAAAGGCGGGTTGCAGCTTGCAACCCGCCTTTTTTATATACCCCTGATAAACTTAAACTAAGCCTTCCCAAAGTTTAGTTAATGCTTGAATTTCATGTAATGCAGGAACATTATTGATAAGTGCATCTAATGCATCCGCATTCACTCTTGTTAATTGATAAGAAAACGCTGCCGTTTCATCACCACCAGCTTTGTGAGAAAGTTCATGCAAACAAGTTTCTAAGATGTCTGAGAAATTACCATTATCAAGATATTCTTTATCAATCCAGAAACCTTTAGTTGTACCTGCATCAATAATAGCTTCAGCTCTGGTATCACTATAAAGTTTTGCATCTTTTGCACTTTTTGCATCAAAAATAAATATTTTTGTATCTATTTCTTCAGCTGAAAAATGTTTACCTTCCATATTTCTACCTAAAATTCTAATAGCTTCTTTTAGAATTTTTAATTTCTTTTCTTGAATTTCGGTCGGTTTTACAGGTTCATGAGCCCTTGCATCCCCCATAAATTCTCTAATAGTTGGCATACCTAATTTCGCAAATTCTTCTTTACAAATAATATACCCTTTTGATTCTAAATCAGCAATCACATCTTGGGATGCTCTTGAATATGCTATATATTTTTCAGGGAATTTAATATGCGGAATAGACTTTCCTGCCATAACAGCATATGTACTGATAAATCCTTCTAAAAATTTATCTAGCCCTTTTTCGGCATCACTATATTGAATATATCCCCAATATTTTTTAAGTGATGCTATTAATTTAATAGCATCCTCACCTTCCATGCTATCACATGAAGCTAACCAACTTCCGAGATTTGAAAGTGACCACTTATCTAGCGAAATTCTATCCCTTGAGACATCTAACACACTTGCAGGTGGTTTTTCCTTAATAAACAAAGCTGAATTATCAAAATCTGAATAATTACCCTCATATTCAAACCTTTGACCCGCAATATACAAACCACCTTTATCATTTAGACCTAAATCCGTTTTGATACCAACTAAATCATTTTCAAATTCAGGGGTTTTAAAGTGTGGATTACCGGAATGATAAAATCTATTAATAGTTTCTCTGATTTTATTCAATAAATCTCTATCGGTAGTTTCAAATTCCAAGAAGTTTCCGTCTAATTTCTCAACTCTATCAATTGAATAAGATAGAATTTGTTTTTCTGTCAAATCAGTGTTTGCAAGTTCATAAGTCAACTTCCAATTATCAGAACCCACTCTAACAGAATCTGCACCACCTGATTTTAACAGTTTTAAAACTGCCATTTTCAACCCTTCACCATAATTCCCAGCAGAACGTGCATCTTCACGCTTTGTAGATTCACCCATAAACAAAGCCTTATCCACAGTATAAGTACTATCTCCTGAAATTCTTACTCTGTATCTTCTACTATCCGCAGGAACAAACTCAATTTTAACACCATCTAAAGTTTGCCCATGTCCATCATAGAAGTTTTGAAGAATATCTCTTGCAACTTTGTCATTATTCCAATTTACAGCATCAGCATAACCAATAGAAATAGTAGTCGGCTGTTTATAAACAGGTGTGAATGGCCTTGATTCCATATGCGAAACTCTCATTTCGCCTTTTGGAAGAGTGAAACTAAATTCACCATTTCTTGAAAGTAATGGTATATTCAAAATTTGCATATTTGCACGATTAGTAGTACCTGATAAAGGTAAATCAATCGCATCGTCATATTTTTTTATACCTTTACCTGTAATTGGAGGGGTCATTACATCGTAACCCAAAGGATTATCATCAATAAGAGCTTTCATACGTGCAAAAATTTGTTCTCTTATTTCTCTTGGTGATAAATCACTTTCAACCAATTCTGTAAATCTTTCACGCAACTCAGATGTAACTTTTCTCAAAGCAGATTCTGAACCTGTGGAAGCTTCATATACAGCTTTTAAATCTTCTAATTCAGCTTTGACTCTTGTTAATTCTCCTGAAGTTTCACTAAGCCTTGTAGCAGTCCTACTAAATTCATCATACATTCTATTAGACACAGCCATTCTACGACCACGACCAATAACAATCCCAGTTAAGCCTGCTAATGCAATACTTGCGTACAAAACACCTTTTTTCTGTTTGTCAGATAGTTCACTATATTTTTTAAATTTAAACTTTTTCTGATTACCTTTTTCTAATTCTTCAACTGCAATATCAGTGGTTTTAGGCGTTTCAGGAGTTGAAGTAAAATTTGTATAAACTGGGGAATAACTATAACTTTTAATTGGTGAAATCATTAGAACCTCTAAAATTGTCGTACGCAATAATTATAAAAGCCCTAAAAAATAAAATTGCCACCTCAAAGTTTCTTATTTAAGATATATGAAGAAAAGAGGGGATATCCCCTCTTTAATTTTAGAATTCAAATTCTTTATCTGTCATAAATTTATAATCTTCGACAGAAATCATATTAGGTGCAATCCCGTCTTCTTGCATACTTTCTTCAAGAAGTTTCGGTTGCATTCTAACTAATTTTTCATCAGCAATAGTTAAATCTCTACCTTTTTGAACCGCAATAACTTCGATTGTAGTTTCTGTTGGTGTACCGTCTTTTGAATTTGCATTCTGAATTTTGTAGCCTGCCCAATCTTGAGTAAGCTCATCTACTGTTGTGTAACCATAATCTGAATCAAGACGTTTGCCAACTTCATTTTCTAAAATGTTTTGAACGTATTCTTTTTGAGATTCAAAATGTGATGGAATGAAAACTTTATCACCAATAATTTCTTCTGCATCACGACCATCATATTTTGTGAATAATTTTGCAGCGTGATGTAAGTGCCCAATTTCCATCGCTAAAAATTCTTCCCAAACAGGTTTCATCATGTCGCAAACTTCATCTTTATAACAAGTATAATAATTACAAACTTCAGTAAATTCGTGAAGAAGAAGTTTTTCATATAAAGACTCTGTCGGGTCAATCAAAGATTCGTACATATTAACGTGTTCTTCTTCGACATCTTTAATTTCTGCATATGTTCCACGAATTGTCGGGTTGCCATATGCCATACCATGTTCTGCGTAATAATTATGAGTTTGTTGTTCTGCGGAAACAAGAGTTAAAAGATTTACTTTTGTTTGAGGGGATGTAGATTCTTTATCATAAGGTTTGCGAAGCCTCATGATGTTGCAGTTATGGTGGAATTGAGTTGGGCGACCAATCACAACATCTGTCATATTTTGAACAATATCATTAGGGTTTACACCATGTTCTAAATATGCCCACTGACTATATCTATACAAATGATCAAAATCTTCTAATAAACCAAAATTATAAGTTTCTCTAACATAATCATCAGGTTCATTTTGTGCAAGCCAAGCCGTTAAATCAACCGCAACTTGTTCATAACCTAAGGTTGTTTCTAAAACTGTTTGATCTTCTGGTTTCATCCAATTTATAGTTGTTTGTTGAGCATCTTCAAATTTTTTAGTCATCGCTAAAAAAGCTAAAGTATCTTCAGCACCGCAAAGTCTTGAAAAAGCATGCTTAAAATTCCACGCTTCAACCTCAATACCATTCATTAAAATCTGACGTGTTCTACTGTAACAATCAACATCGTATTTATTAAATCTACGTTTGGAAATATCTTCCCAAGTTCTTAATTGTTTTTCCAAAGGAATTCCTTTTTCTTTCAATGGATTAAATGACATAAAAGCTCCTTTCTTTATCCAACATATAAATAAACTGAAAAGATATTCTTTTAATCAGGCAACAAAACTAGACAATTTAGCTATATTAAAAAACACTTGCTTTGATAAGATAAAATGTAACGATTTAGAAAAAAACTAACAAAATTATTTATGCTTGTAGTTTACTATTATTGGACGTAGGGGAAAAAATACATTAACCATTATGAAAGTAACACCGATAAGATTTAACCAAAGAATGGCTAATTCGCTAGAGAGATTCTCTTCCCAAGGAGGGGAAAAAATTGCCAACTACATAAATGCAGCTGGTAAATTTGCTATTGCTCCATTAATGATTATGTATAACCCTTTTTCAAAAGAATCGAAAGAAAACAAAGAATGGGCAGCTATCAAACAACCTATCGAAGCTCTTGTAACTATTGCAGCTCAACTTGCAGCCCTGGGACTTTTGTATAAAAGAATTGATAAACTAGCTGCAAAAGGTAAAATAAATTTCAAATTGGTTGATGATGCTAAAAAAGGTGGAGAAATCCCAAAACCTATACTTGAAGCAGTAAATGGGGATAGAACAAAAGCTATTGATGAGCTTTATAAAAACTGTTTAGATATTTTTAAAGACAGAGTTGGAACTATATTAACAATTGCCCTATATGTACCAGTATTGGCACTTTCTAATAGAATTTTCCCTAAAGTAGCAGACTTTTTAATTAAGGATAACGACGATGAGCAAAATTAACGCAATTACACAGTCGAATTTCTTTAATAAACACCTTAACAAGGTGATAAATGACGATGCTTTTGCTGCAAAAACCATCGTTGTATGTTCTGTTGCTAAAGACGTTTTTGCATATACTGTCCGCTATAAAACAACAATGGATAACGAAAAAATTCCAGAAAAAAGAAGACCTTTCGTTGCTGCAATGGACTTAGCCTCAGGTGTTGTAACTGCAATTGCACAAATCGTTGTTGGTTTTGCAATCGCAAGCCCTAAACTTCAAGGCAAACTTTGGAATGCGATATTTAAAGATGCTCAATTTAAAAATATTGGTTTAGCTAAAAAAGGTTTTGCAACAATTCTAGCTCTTGTTGGCTCTGGCGTAATCACCGAAAGAGTTTTAGTTCCCCTAATTGCAACCCCTATGGCTGAAAAAATGAAAAATAAATATTTTACAAAAGACGAAGTTACAGGGAAAACTCATTATCCGTTCTACGAATACTTACACTGGAGTTCTAAAGATTTAAAATATTTCGAATCAAAAGCAAAAACAAAAGAACCTGATTTAGTTGAACCTGATACTTTTGATTTTTATATCCGTCCACAAAGACCTAACGAATTATTTGCGGACACGCATTTCTTTGTTCCACGCATGAAGGAAATAAACAGATAAAACAAAATATGTTGCCCACATCAAAATTGTTGCAAAACAATTTGAACCGTTTAAATATGCTTGTATCCACATAATCATTGACAATCCGTTTACAACAAACCAAATATACCACTGTTCAATACAACGTTTTACAGTCAAAATTAAACCGATAATAGAAAACACAGATGTAATTGCATCAATTATTGGATTTTGGTCATTTAATTTCCACAATACAAAAGCCAAAATTATTGACCCAAAAACGGCAATTGAAGTATAAATAATTCTTTCTTTTTGAGAAAGTTTTGTTTTTTCAATCTCTTGAGTATCTGATTTTAAATGCTTTCTCCAGTTAAAAATTCCTGCAACTTGCATAGGAAAATAATACAAAGCATACAAAGCTAAGTTCCCATAAAGAGCATTTTTAAATGAAATAAAAGAATAACAAAAAGTTCCCGCCAAACCAAAAAGATAACAAGATATTTTACCTTTGCCTGCTAAAATTGTATAACTTATCCCACACACAGCAGAAACAAGAGCAACTTTGTTATCTTTCATATAGATAGAAATCAAGATTATCAAAAGGATTTCCAGTGGAAAAATTATTCTCTCAATCTTTCCCCAACCTGATAATTCTTTTTTTGTGAACTCCATAATATTCATCAAGCCTATTTTAACCTAAAATTTATTATATTGAAATATTTTAAGATTTCGTAAAAACATTTTATTTTTTTCTTTGTGTGATGTTTACTAGTAATAGGTAAACCGAAAATGAATATTCAAAAAATTACCCAAAACAATATAACTACAAGGATTCTAAAAAATAAACACGTACTTAAAGGACTTGAAAAAATTTCTGAGCACGGAACAACTTTTGCTGCTGGAACATCACTTTTTATGTCCCTAACTGTACGTCCTTTGGCAATTTTTGCAACTCCTGATACTGAAAAAGAAAACAAACAGTATGCTGCAGCAAACTCAATTTGTTCAGGCTTAATCAAATTCGGAATGGTTGAAGCGATTGCTCTTCCAATAGAATTAGCGGTAAAAAATATTGATAAAAATCCTGAAAAATTTCTAAAATCTAAAACCATTCAAAACCTTGCAAATGGTAAGGAATTGGCAAATTCAAGAAGCTACAAACTTCTAACCCAAATCCTAAAACTTAGCTCAGGGTTTTTAACAGCCATTCCAAAATCAATGCTGACTATTGCACTTATTCCGCTTATTATGGACAAATTATTTGGCGTGGGAGTGAATAAAGGAGCAAGAATAAATAACGAAAAAAATAGTCAAAAACCACAAAATAAAGATGTTAATTTTACAGGTAGAGTAACCGAAACCATATCAAAAGGAATCGGCAAAATTCTTGATAGTGAAAACATTCAAAAATTTGCCAATAAATTCCAATCAAATGATAAAGATATTGCAAAACACATTACCGCAGGAACTGATTTATTATTAACAGGCTCTTTTGCATATCAAACAAGCAAAAGTGATAAGATAAAAGAAAACCGTAAAAAAGCTCTTATTTATAATAACTTTATAGCAACTGCAATCACGCTTGGCGGAGGTTATACGGTAGATAGAATTATCAAAAATAAAACAGAAAAATTTGTTGACAAATTTAAAACATTAAATGCCGCAGACCCAAAACTTCATAAGTACATAGAAGGCATCCATATCTTAAGACCAGCCTTAATTTTTGCAGCAATTTACTATGGAATATTACCAATATTTTCAACCTACACTGCAGAAAAAGTTGACAAATTTATTGAAAAAAAATACGGGAAATAAAAAAGAGGCTCTGATGAGCCTCTTTTTTAAACTTCTAAATTTGCAATTAAAACAAATATAAAAATAAACTTCAGAGTTAAAATCAAGCCAAGAGTAGCAAGAACAAACCATAATCTTACCCAACCTCTTTGAGCTTCATTGAACTCTTCTACACTATTCCAATTTTTAGATTCCCAAGCCCATTTGTTACCTGCAAAGCCAAACCAAATTGAAATCGCTAAAGGACCTAAAACAGGAATAAAACAAGCTACAAAATATAATAATGTAAGATACTGTTTGTGCATAATACCCCAAATCCAATTGAGTAAAAACGCACCCCAGTTAAATCTTTTTAACTCTTGAGGAAATTCATCTTTTGAAACTTTTTTGCGACCTACCATAACTCTCTCCTTCACTTAAACTTATCTAAATAATATAATTTTTGCCAAACAATGTCAAACTAAAAATCCCCACCTTAAAGTGTGAGGATTTTCATAATAGATATGAACTAAAAATTTATAACTTAAAAAGTAGTTTATTTATATTTGCGTCCATTTCAAACATCTGAAATATCGCAACCTCATTTTCTTTTTTCTTTTTCAAATTTTCTTCTGCGGTTAGGGTGTTTTTTGAAGAACTTTCGTTTGTTACCTCTTTTACCGCTTGAGTATTCTCAATTTGTGAAATCAAAGCCTGTGCTTGAGCTTCAGAAGAAACAGTATTTGGATTAATACCTAAAGATATTAATTTACGAATGGTTTCTTCTTTCAATTTCGGTCCTGAATACAGACAGAAATAGAAACTGGCTGGTACACTATTTAGAGACATAATTTGCTGGTAGCCTTTCTTTAATTTCTTTTTAATGATTTGTATTAAAGAGTCAACAATATTTTGTTCGGACTAAAACTTAGTTTTCTTTAATATTTTGATGATTATTTTTACATTCTGTTATGTTTTTTGTAAAATAGTCATGCGGTACTTTTAAAAAAGGAGAGACTAATGAAAAAATCAATCAAAGACCTTGGTGATATTCAAGGAAAAAGAGCGTTAATCAGAGTTGACGTAAACGTACCTCTTGACGCAGACAAAAACGTTACAGATGACACAAGAATTCAAGCTATTTTACCTACTGTAAAATACTTAAAAGATAAAGGTGCTAAAATCATCTTAATGGCTCACTTAGGCAGACCAAAAGGTGAATGGAATTTAGAATTCTCACTAGCTCCTGTTGCTAAATACTTATCAAAAGTTTTAGGCGAAGAAGTTTTATTCGTATCATCTCCTGTTGGTGAAGGTGCTGATAAAGAATTAGCTGAACTTAAAGATGGTCAAGTTGCATTATTGGAAAACATCAGATTCTACAAAGCTGAAGAAGCTAAAGATGATGATATGACATTTGCTGAAGAACTTGCTAAATTAGGCGATTTCTATGTAAACGATGCTTTTGGTGCAGCTCACAGAAACCACACTTCAACAGCTAAAGTTGCTAAACTTGTTAAACCTGCAGTTTCTGGTTTATTGATGGAAAAAGAATTGAGATGTCTATCTCAAGCATTAGACAACCCAACAAGACCATTTACAGCAGTTGTTGGTGGTGCTAAAGTTTCATCTAAAATTGGTGTTTTAGAAAACTTAATCGACAAAGTTGATAACCTAATCATCGGTGGTGGTATGGCTTACACATTCGTTAAAGCTAACGGCGGTAAAATCGGCAACTCTATTTGTGAAGATGATCAAATGGACGTTGCAAAAGCTATCGAAGCAAAAGCTACAGCTAAAGGCGTTAAATTAGTTATGGCTACTGACGTTTTAGCAGCTGATGATTTCTCAGGTAACGGAACAAACAAATTCGTTGCAATCAACGAAATTCCAGAAGGTTTTGAAGGTGTTGATGCTGGTAACGATTCAAGAGTTGCTTTCGCTGAAGTTCTTAAATCTTCAAAAACTATCTTAATGAACGGACCTGTTGGTGCTTTCGAAAACCCTAAATTTGCTGAAGGTACAAAAGCAGTTTTAGAAGCTATCGTAGAAGCTACAAAAAATGGTGCAGTATCTGTTATCGGCGGTGGCGATTCAGTTTCAGCAGCTAAAAAATTCTGTAAAGCTGAAGACTTCACTCACGTTTCAACAGGTGGCGGTGCTTCTTTAGAATTCATCGAAGGTAAAGTATTACCAGGCGTTGCAGCTTTAGATGAAGCGTAGTAATAAATTTATTAAATAAGAAAAAGGACTTGTGAGATTTCACAAGTCTTTTTTTATACACTAACTAAAGTATGACTTTATTAAGTGCATTTGATAAACTTAGTACTATGAGTGATAACAAATCAAAAACCGAATACGCAAACGAATTATATTCACAGAAAAAATATAACGAAGCTATTTCGATATACCAAGAACTTATACCAATAACTGATGATTCCCAATGGTACGAAAAATGCGAATTATATAGAATGCTTGGTAATGCTTATTATGCATTACTAGATTTTGATAATGCGATTACTGCGTACGAACACACCCTAAATTACTCAACAACTAATGATAGTATCTATAATATATT
>JAZSDA010000058.1:0-21215 GCA_045530955.1 Candidatus Gastranaerophilaceae bacterium | reverse complement strand
GAACTTGATTCAGGGTCTATCAATGCCAATTCTATCGTTACTGATAGATTCCGGATCAAGTCCGGAATGACGATTTGTTTTTACGTTTGTCATTGTTTACTATAAGCTAGATTGCTTCGCTTTCGCTCGCAATGACGGTTTGTTTATTTTGTTCTTTTGTTTTGTCACCCTGAACTCGATTCAGGGTCTATCAATGCCAATTCTATCGTTACTGATAGATTCCGGATCAAGTCCGGAATGACAGTTTATTTTGTTTTACTGGATTGCTTCGCTTTCGCTCGCAATGACATTTGTTTTTCAAAGGGCATAGGAATATACTTATCCATCAGAAAACTAATATATCCTCATACATATATTATAATACTATTTAATTAATAATTCAAGTGTTTAGGATATATTTGTTAACTTATCTTTTTGTATAGTTTCCTTTATTTTAAAAGTATGCTAAAATCTTAGTGTAATATGTTTAAATAAGAGGTTATAATGAGAAAATTACAAATATTAACGTTATCAATAATCATTTCTGCTGGTATCGGAATTACTGCAAACAAGGTTTGCTCTCAAGTTCCTACAACTAAAGCTCCCGTTGTAGTGTCAACTCCTGCTATGCCACAAGCTCAATATATGGATGTAAAACCGTTAGAACTTGTTGCTAACCCTTACAAATACAACAAAAGAAACGTAAGAATCAGAGCTAAATTTGATAAATTCGCAACACTTGGACTTGATTATCCAGCTGCAATGAGAAGTCATGAAGAATACATATCATTCTTGATCCAAAGACCTGATATTACTAACCACAACATCCCATTATCAGAATTAAAAATCTTTCTAAAAAAAGATGATGCCGAAAAACACATCGACTTAGATACAGGGGATGAAATAGTTTTCACAGGAAGAGTGTTCTCAACTGCTCTTGGCGATCCTTGGATGGACGTTCACAATCTTACTGTCGTTAACAAAGTTAAAAAAGACGACAAAAAATAATCGTTTTCACTTCTAAATAGGGTATGAATAAGACTATGACTAATAAAAACACAACCAATAAAATAGAAAAGTTTTTAACAATTCACGGACACTTTTATCAACCACCAAGAGAAAATCCTTGGCTTGAAGCTATCGAACTTCAAGATAGTGCCCTACCTTTTCACGATTGGAATGAAAGAATTTGTACTGAATGCTACAATCCGAACTCTGTTTCACGCATCGTTGATAACAGAAACAGAATATTGGATATCGTAAACAATTACGAACATATGAGCTTTAACTTTGGTCCAACTCTTCTTTCTTGGATGGAAGAATTTGCACCACTTACTTATGAAAGAATTATTAAAGCTGATATCGAAAGCATTTCACAACACAATGGTCATGGTAACGCAATGGCTCAAGTTTATAACCATATAATTATGCCACTTGCAAACGCTAAAGATAAAGAAACCCAAGTTAAATGGGGTATCAGAGATTTTGAATATAGATTTGGCAGAAAACCTGAAGGGATTTGGCTTGCTGAAACTGCAGTTGATGATGCAACTTTAAAAGTTTTGGTTGATAACGGAATTAAATTCACTGTTTTATCACCTTACCAAGCTCTTAAGATGAAAAAATCAACCGACAAAGATTGGCAAGACGTTAGCTGGGGCAATATCGATCCTGCACGTTCTTACAAATACACTCTTAAATGCGACCCTAAAAAATCTATCGATTTATTCTTCTACGATGGAGCAATTTCACGCTCTGTTGCGTTTGACGAATTACTTACTGACGGTAACAAATTCATCAAACGTCTTAAAGAAGGGGTTTCTGACCTAAGAGATTATCCTCAACTTATCAACATCGCAACTGATGGCGAAAGTTACGGACACCACACAAAATTTGGGGATATGGCTTTATCTTATGTATTGAAAATTAAAGCCGAAGACGAAGGTTTTAAAATCACAAACTACGCAGAGTATTTGGATTTATACAGAAGTGATTACGAAGTAGATATCAAACAAGCATCTTCTTGGAGCTGTTTCCACGGAGTTGGACGTTGGATGGATGATTGCGGTTGTTCAACTGGCGGACACCCTGGTTGGAACCAAAAATGGAGAAAACCATTAAGAAATGCACTTGATTACCTAAGAGATAGTCTTGCTACAATCTTTGAAAAAGAAGGTAAAAAATACTACTTAGAAAACCCTTGGGAAATCAGAAACAAATATATTGAAGTTATTTTAGATAGAAACGCATCTAGAATTAAGAAATTCCAAAAAGAAAACTTTAAACCTGATTTATCTGAAGAAGACAAAATCAAAGGTATGGAACTTTTGGAAATTCAACGTCAAGCTATGCTAATGTACACAAGCTGCGGCTGGTTCTTCTCTGAAATTTCAGGTATTGAAACAGTACAAATTATGAAATATGCTGCAAGAGCTATGCAATTGGCTTCAAGATTTAGCAAAGAAAACTTTGAAGAAAAATTCTTAGAAATTCTATCTGAAGCAAAAAGTAACATCCAAGAGTTTGGCACAGGTAAAGATATTTACGAAAGATTTGTTAAACCATCCGTGGTTACTTCAAAACAAATAGCTTGCTTATGGGCAATTTCTTCGCTTTACCAAGACTTTGAAGAGGAAGAAGATGTTTATTGCTATTCTGTAAAAAGCAATGACTACAAAATGGTTCAAAAAGGTAATACCAACTTCGTTATAGGAAATATCGAAATCCGCTCAAAAGTAACTTTGCAAAAATCAAATTTGGTATTTGCCTTAATGCAATACGCAGGAGGAGATTTCCACTGTGCAATTAAAGAATATTCAACCAGTGATGAGTATCAAGAACTTAAGGCTTCATTGATTAAGACATTTATGCTTAACCCAATGACAGAAATCATTAGAGCTCTTGATGAAAAATTCGGAAAAGAATATTTTACACTGAAAGACATCTTTATCGAAGAAAGAAAGAAAATTCTTCAAATTCTATTAAAAGATAAATTAGCAAAATTTGCAGACACATACAAAGATATGTATGACCAAGGCAAAGGTTCAATTTATCATATGCAAAACTTGGGTCTTGAAATTCCTAACGAATTCAAAATTTCAGCAGGTTATGCCCTAAGTCAACGTTACAATGATCTTTTAGCTCACACTGACGGATTTGTTGAAAACTCTATCATTCAACAAATTTCAGACATCAATTTCGAAGCTAAAAAAATGAATATTCAAATAGACAAAACTCCATCAAGCAATATTTTCGCTAAGAAAATAATCACAAACTTAAACAGATTAACTAAGAGTTTTGAAATTCAACAAGCAGACGCCATCGTTGAACTGTTTGATATCATTACAAAATTAGAACTTCAAATTGACGTTTCAGAAGCTCAAAACATTTACTATAATAAAATTTATCACAGAATTGGGGTAATCCTTGAAAACAACGGAGAAAGCCCAAAAGAAAAAGACATCAACTTTATCAACATATTGTTAGACATAGGTGTAAAACTAAACATAAATGTTGATTTCTACAAAGTTAAAATTGATAAATTAAATATGATTGCAAAGGATTAACCACAAGGTTAATCCTTTTTCTTTAACATAACTTTACAAAAACGCAAATTATCACTAAATAAATACTTTAATATATTAGGTAGAATTTAGGGAAAAACGCGTATTATGCAACTTACGGGACAAAATATTCAACCAAAACAGGCTCCTCAAGCACAATTCAATAGTGCTGGGGCAACTCCAGCTGTTCCGCAACCACAAGTGTGTCAGCCATGTACCCAAGCACCTCAACAAAGTGCACAGGTTAATTGTACTGCACCAACACCTGCAACAGCTCAAGCTCCTGTAACAAACCCTTGCCAAGCTCAATATCCGCAAGGTTATTACCCGCCACAATACTCAGTTTACCCACAATATCAACAACCACAAGTTCAAAACATGCAAGTTCCAGCAACTGCAGCAGGTGTTAATATTCAAATATTCAACCCAACCGCAATGACTCCTGGTGCACAAGCTCCAACTTATAACGTTAATGCTCCTTGCTATCCATCAAGTTACTACACAAACTCTGTAGGACCGGATGGTAAAATGCATCCTAACAACGGAAGCAACAATCCTCACACTGGAGATAACGTAAATAATGGCACAAACAGTGGAACAATCGGTGATAATAACAACAATACTTACACAACACATACAACAACAAACACAACAACAACTGAGACAAAAGAAAATGTAAAAACAGAGAAACGTAAGATTGTTGAATTAACAGATGAATACATTATGAATCTTGAAAGCCACCTTAACAGCCAAGAAAAAGCTGTAAGAATTAATGCTGCAAAAGAAGTTTATGCAAGACTTGAAGAAGATGATTCAAGACACGATGACAAAGCTCTAACAGCATTAGTAAACAAAATGCTTCAAGACCCTTGTGAAGAAGTAAGAGTACTTGCTCTTTCAGCTTTAGAAGACAGAATCTGTAAAGGTGATGATTATACAGTAGGCGTGCTTCAAGGTATGCAACAAAACAATAACGGTTACGGACAAGACGCAATTGATGCAAGTAACATCTTATTAAAAATGTCTGGCCGTCAGGTAGAAAAAGAATTTGAAGTAAAAGAAACTCCTAAAAAGGAAACAAAAACAACAACAAAATAAAAAGGTGTAGTGAATGAGATTAGGTTCGATTGCAACAACAATTAAAAATAATGCAGGCAAATATCTAAAAAAAGGTATGGGCTTAGCTGCCTTGGGTTTAGTTGGGTATGAATCCCACTATATCGGCAAAATCCAAGCTGATAGATATGCAACAGAAAAAGATGCTCTGGCAACAGGCAGATATCTCAATAATACAATGTATAACAACAACTTAAGCCCTGTAAGACAAGGAATTAAACAAACCGCTTACGAATGGGAAATGGATCAAGGCTGGAGAAGATTCTTTAACTTAGGTATCGGATATGTTAAAGGATTCTGCTCAATGCTTGTTAATAACGTAATTCCATTGGGATTAGGTATTGCAACACTTGTTACTAAGGGTAAAGCCTCAACTGTCAGTGCAATCGCATTAGGCGTTTATGCATTAGGCTCAGCAATCAAAAACTTCTTTGGTATTGGAGTTCCTAGAGGACCTTTACAATAAGTCTAATCCTTATTTTCGTTTAAATACTTTTCGTATAAATCAGGACGTCTTGTTTTGGTTCGTTCGATTTGTTGTGCTAAACGAAATTCATTAATTTCTTTATGGTTACCATTCAGTAGAACTTCAGGAACTTTATATCCTCTAAAATCTCTTGGTTTGGTATAGTGCGGATATTCTAATAAGCCATTAGAAAAACTATCATCATGAGCTGATTCGATTTTACCTAATGTACCCTCAATTTTACGACTAACAGCATCCATCAAACATAACGCAGGTAACTCCCCACCTGTTAAAACAAAATCACCGATTGAGATTTCTTTTGGCTTAATGATTTCTCTGATTCTCTCATCAAAACCCTCATAATGCCCGCATAACATCACGATCTGATCATATTTTGCTAAATCTAAAACTAATTTTTCGGATAAAGGTTCACCTTGAGGAGAAAGCATAACAGTAATTGAGTTTTCTAACTTTTCAACACTATCGTAAGCATCTACATAAGGTTGAGGCATCAAAACCATTCCAGCCCCACCGCCATAAGGTGTATCATCGACTTTTTTATGTTTATCTTCGGTAAAATCTCTTGGATTTACAGTATTTAATGCAATAACATCCCCATCTTTTGCACGTTTCATAATACTAAACTCACAATAAGACTGAATAAATTCAGGGAATAATGTTAATACATCAAACCTCATTCTAACAAGCCCTCTAAATTATTTATCAGAATTTTTCTGTTTTCTAAATCAACAACAGGAACAATTGCATTAACAAATGGCACAAGACAAATATTTTTAGAATTTGTCTTTACCGAAATCAAATCTGTTGCACCGTTATTTGAAACACCAACAACAAAACCTAACTTCTTGCCATCAGCAATATCAAAAACTTCTAATCCAACAAGTTCATCGATTAGAAATTCATCTTCTTCCAAAGTTTCTCTGATAACGTCCTCATCAACAAAAAGCAAAGCACCTTTGTGCGGAAGAATATCATTAATCGAATCAATTCCCTCAAACTTTACTATTAAAAGATTTTTATGAGGTTTAGCCGAAACTATATTAAGCGGAGTGTAATTATCTTTATCTTTAAGATAAACAACATCTAAAGACAACAAAAAATCCAGTTGACTTTTAGAATAACCAACTTTTGCTTCGCCTTTAATTCCGTGAAAATTAACAATCTTTCCGACAGAAACGTATTTAGTCATAACTATTCTTCCGCTTCAGCTTCTTCAGATTTAGCTTTCTTAGAAGCTCTTTTTTTCTTTGGAGCTTCTTCTTCAGCAACTTCTTCTTTCACAGCTTTTTTAGTTGTTTTAGCTTTTTTTTCTTCAGCTTTTTGTTTTTTGAACTCTTCAGGAGCATCTTCACGTTCTTGATTCCAACGTTCCATACCCATTTGAGCACGAACTAAACCGATACCCACGTGAACTCTCCATTCATCCATTTTCAATTGAGCTGCAATAATTTTGTGGCAACCAATTGGAGGTAATGGCAACAATGGTTCATAAAGCATTTTAATAGCATTTAATTGATCAGGTGTGATAGCCAATTTACGTTTAGGGAACGGTAATTTTGGCAACATCATTTTCTGACGAACTAAATTGATACCAAAGAACACTTTTCTTGGTTCCAAACCAATTTTTTCACCGATAACTTCGTGAGCATCAGGGTTTGGAAGTGGTAACATCAACTTATACAACAATTCAATTTGTTCAAGTTGTTCTCTGCTAACCAATAATTGTTTTGGTGCAGCGTTTCTGTTATTTGGTCTTCTATTATTGTTAAATCTGTTATTTTGAGGTCTTCTTTGTTGGAAACTACCTCTGTTATTGTTATAACCACCTTGGCGATTATTGTTATAGCCACCGCCACGGTTATCACGATATCCACCGCCTTGACGATTGTTATTATATCCACCTCTGTTGTTGTTATAACCACCTTGGCGATTATTGTTGTAACCACCGCCACGATTATCTCTATGACCACCTTGGTTATTATATTGACGTTGTTGTGGTCTGTTATAAGATCTTGGATTATCATCTCCACCACTAGAATAGCTGCTATAGAACTGTGGTTTACCTTCAGTTGAATAGCTTGAACGTTGTTCTTGAGCTTCAGCAGGTGCTGAAGTTTCAGGGGCATCAGATCCTCCAACCATCATTTTTTTATCCGGATACAAACAATCTGGGCAAATAACTCTTTTAGGGTTTTTAGTCTCAAACTCACGACCGCACTTAATGCACTTGTTTACATACATAATAAAAGCCTCTTAATTAATAAAAAATAACTCATAATAAAATAAATTTAAGGTAACATTCCTCACAATATAAATCGATTTCAATAAAAAAATATAACTTATAGTCATATTTTAACATGAAATTAAAATTAACGCAAGTGGCAGGGGAAATTATTTTTCCACCATAAAGGTAACAGGACCGTCGTTAATCAATTCTACATCCATCATTGCTGCAAACTTACCTGTTTGGCAAGGAATTCCAAGAGATTTAACCTGATCTACAAAATATTCATACAGTTCATTTGCAATTTGAGGGGGTGCAGATTTATCAAAACCTGGACGAGTGCCTTTTTTACAATCACCACAAAGAGTAAATTGTGAAACAATTAACATTTCACCTTTCACATCAATAATAGAAAGGTTCATTTTCTCATTTTCATCTTCATAAATTCTAAGTTTTGAAAGTTTGTCCGCAAGTTTTTCAGCGTTTTCCTGAGTGTCCCCTTTTTCAACACCCAACAAAACCAACATGCCAGCACCGATTTGTGAGTATAACTCACCATCGATAGTTACAGAAGCTCTTTTAACACGCTGAATTAAGGCTTTCATCTATTAAACACCAGCTTTTCCAAACAATTCAGCTTTTGTAATCTTGCGACCGCAACATTTGTCTTCATCGCAGAAGCCCCATTTTTCACATTTTGGAACTAAGTATGTTTTTAACCAAGGTTCTTCTGCAATCAAAGCGTCGCACATAGCCTTAACCATACATCTGATTTCATATTGAGCACGGGTACAAAGTCTTAAATTTGCCAAGTGAATCATTTCTCTTAAATTCAAACTTGCAACAAGTGAACTTGCCGCAGCATTAGGCATAACAAAACGTGCATCTTCTGCAGGAATACCTGCGTCCACAAACTCTTGATATTGTTCAGAAATTTGTCCCATAAACGCAACAAATTTTTCTTTTAATTCAGGATTACGTTCAATTGTTGGAGGAATAATATAATCAAATTGACCTTTTTCCTTAACATAACGTTGAGATTTTTGAGAAAAAGACATATGACGATGTCTTACAAGCTGATGAGTACAAGCTCTTGAAACATTTGAAATAGCAAAACTTACTTGAATATGTTCAATTGTTGAATAATGACCTGAACCAACAACACGCTCAATAAGTTTAAGCATTTTTTCTTCATCGTCAGTTGACTCATAAATATTTATCGGATAATCCGCACTATAACAAGTTCTACAAGCTGTATAAATAGTTTTCAACATATTATCCGGTTTTGAAATCAAGTTAACAACCGGTTTATTATTATTTTCCATAAATCCCTACTCCTCTACTTTATAATGAGCATACAACATGCTTGATTTTTTTGCAACATACAAGATTTAACCTTTCTTATTAAAAAGTTATTAATAAATAGCTTTATTATCTTTATTGTGTATAATAAACTTGGATATATTAGTATTGTGAGAAATTATATTATGCAAAATGTTTTAGAAAGAAAATCAATTAAAAATATAGATTTTAACTGCGATTTAGCACAAAGTTTCGGTATTTATAAAAACAGTTCAGAATCAAGACTTCTTGATTATGTTAGCTCAGTAAATATTGCCTGTGGTTTTCACGCCGGTGATCCTCTAACAATTAAAGAAGCTCTTTTAACAGCAAAAGAAAAAAATATTGTTGTAGGTGCTCATATTGGTTTTGATGATATCCAAGGTTTTGGTTACAGACCAATGGTACTTGATAATGATGAACTAGAAGCTCTTGTTATGTACCAAGTTGGTGCAATTATGACATTTGCAAAAGCTTACAATATGGAAATCGAACATGTTAGACCTCACGGTGCTATGTATCGTCAAGCAGCTGAAGATATTGAAGTTTCAAGAACAATTGCAAAAGCTATTAAAAAATGTTCTCAATGGCTTGTTTACTACGGTGCAACTGGTGAAAACTTGGCTCAGGTTGGCGAAGATGAATCTATCCAAGTTGCTCACGAAGTACACTTAGAAAAAATCTATGATGAAAACGGTAATATCGATTTTTCAGCAAGAGATTTAGAAAATACACACGTTTCTATACAAAGACTTAGAGATTTATTACAAAACTCTCAAGTTACAAATAATGTTGGCGGTAAAACAATTGTTAGAGCTGATTCAATCCACTTCTCAAACAAACTATCAAACGCTAAGGATTTAATCGTTCAAGCTAGAGAAATTACAGAGCCTTTACCGTTCAATTACAGAAATGCCCTAAAATCAGGCTGGGTTAACTAGTATAGTTTTCAAGAAGGATATGTATGATTAAGAAAATAAAAATACCTAAACAAGCAGGCTGGTTAGTTCCGGGCTTACAAGTTAAAAGATGGTTCGCAATGATTTTTGCAGGAACCGTTATGATGACTCTTGGAATTTTAATTTTAGTAGATTTACAACCAATCTATAATATTATGCAATTCATCAGTAAAGTTGCCACAAAAATTTCAACCGAATGGCTTGCATTTGGTATCGTTATGATTGGTGCTGCAATATTTTTCAAAGGTTGGCAAAAAACTAACCTTTCTATGATGGATCTTGATGAAACAAAAAACAATGATGTTTTATTAGAAACTTTATACAGAAGAAGAAAACTTAACAGAGGTCCACGTACAGTTGCTATTGGGGGCGGTACAGGTTTATCAATGCTTTTAAGCGGTGCAAAAAATATCACTAACAACCTTACTGCAATTGTATCAGTTGGCGATGATGGTGGAAGCTCAGGTAGATTAAGAGAATCTATGGGTATTTTACCTCCAGGTGATATCAGACACTGTATTACAGCTTTAGCTGATGATGAAGATTTGGTAAACAAATTATTCAAATACAGATTTGATAATGGCGAAGGCTTGGAAGGTCATAGCTTTGGTAACTTATTCTTAACTGCATTATGTAATATCACAGGAAGTATGGTTACTGCTGTAAAAGAATCTTCAAACGTCTTATCTATCAGAGGTAGAGTATTACCTGCAACTTTAGATGATATGAAACTTGCTGCAGAGATGGAAGATGGCAGAATTATTCACGGCGAATCTACTATCCCTGAAGCTGGTGGAAGAATTAAACGTTTATTCACAGTTCCTAAAAATTGTGAAGCTCTTCCAGAATGTATTCAAGCTATCAGAAACGCTGAGTTAATTATTCTAGGTCCTGGAAGTTTATACACAAGTGTGATTCCAAACCTTTTGATTAAAGATATTGCTCAAGAAATTATTAAATCAAAAGCTAAAAAGATTTATATTTGTAATATTATGACTCAACCTGGTGAAACTGATAACTATAAGGTTTCTGACCATATCAAAGCTCTAATGGATCACGCAGGTTCAGATAAAATTGTTGATGCTGTTTTAGTAAATGATTACTTACCAGAAAAACTTGCAGACAATTATGTAAAACAAGGTTCTTATCCTGTTCAACTGGACGTTTCTGAAGTTAAAAAACTTGGCGTAAGAATTTTTGCGAAGAAACTTATCCAAGATAGTAAAGAAGGTTTAGTTCGCCACAGTTCATACAGAGTAGCACGTGCAGTATATTACTGGTTTAAAAGAGAGCAAAAAAAATCTTCAGGGTTTTTTAAATAAAAAATTAAAGGATTTACACTATGGCAAAAAAAGTTACAGTGAAAACTCTAACAAATTTAAAAGCAACAGGTGAAAAATTTTCAGCCCTTACTGCATATGACTATTCAACAGCAAAATATATTGATGAAGCAGGTGTAGATTTAATTTTAGTTGGTGATAGTCTAGCAATGGTAGCATTGGGTTATGAAAACACAAACTCAATCGGCGTAGAAGAAATGGCAATTTTCACAAAAGCAGTTGCCAAAGGAACTTCAAGAGCAATGGTTGTAACTGATATGCCATTTATGAGTTATACCGTAGATATTCCAAGTGCTTTAACAAATATTGGTAATATGGTTAAACTTGGAGCAAACGCTGTAAAGCTTGAGGGTTGCAACGATTATATGTTAGAACTTATAAAACGTTGTACTCAAATGGGTGTACCTGTGATGGGACATATTGGTTTTACCCCACAATCAATGAACACAATCGGTGGATATTTAATTCAAGGCAAAACAGAAGATGCAGTACAAGAAATTATTGAACAAGCTAAAAAACTTGAAAAAGCTGGAGCATTTTCAGTTGTTCTAGAAATGGTACCAGAAGAATGCGGAAAACTTGTAACAGAAGCTGTAAATATTCCAACAATTTCTTGTGGTGCTGGTAGATATTGCGATGCTCAAATTTTAGTTTGTGATGACATTTTCGGTAAATATTCTGAATTCAAACCAAAATTTGCTAGAAAATATGGCGATATGAAAAGTTTAATACTAGATTGTGCAAAACAATATGACCAAGATGTAAAAACTGGGAAATTCCCATCAGAAAACGAAATCTTTTAATAAAAAAATATAAAACACACTAAAAGGGATATAATTATGCTATTACATACAATCAAAGAAGTTAGAGAACAAGTTAAACAATGGAAAAAAGAGGGTTTGACAGTTGGTTTAGTTCCAACAATGGGAGCTTTGCACCAAGGGCATTTAAGCCTAATCAAAAAAGCGGTATCACAATGTGATAAAGTTGTGGTTTCAGTTTTTGTAAACCCAATTCAATTCTGCCCTGGAGAAGACTTAGATAAATACCCAAGAACACTTGAAGCTGATACTAAACTTTGCCAAGAGGCAGGAGTTAGCGTTGTATTTGCCCCTACTCCATCTGAAATGTATGGCGAAAGAGAGATGAGAACAAACGATTTTCTAACTTATGTAATACCACCATTTTTCCACGTACATAAACTTTGCGGAAAATCCAGAGTTGGACACTTTGATGGTGTATGTACAGTCGTAAATAAATTATTCAATATTGTACAAGCTGATAGAGCTTACTTTGGCGAAAAAGATGCTCAACAATTATCAATTATCAGAAAAATGGTTGATGATTTGAATATCCCAATTGAAATTATTCCTTGCCCAATTATAAGAGAAGAATCTGGACTGGCTCTAAGCTCACGCAACAAATACCTATCAGCAGAAGATAAAGTTCACGCATTAGCGTTGTATCAAATTCTAAATAATATCAAACTTTGCTACAAAAAAGGTGTAACTGATGTTCAAGCCCTAAAAGAAACAGCAATATTTATCCTAAACGAACACCACGATTTGGAATATTTAGAATTTTTGAATGATAAAGACTTGGAAGAAGTAACCGAAGCAAACGACAATACACGTGTGTTTATAGCGTGCAAAGTTGGCGGTGTACGTCTAATAGATAATATGCTTTTAGGATAATAAACCAAAAATTGTATGGCAATTAATGAACAATCGTTTTTAAGTACGATTTTATTTCCTTGCGAAAATTTCATTAAATATTTGACACTAAAAAATCATCCATGCGGCCAGAGCATGATGTAGAGCATGATTGAGGGATTTTCTAAACCTTTAGATTTAGATAAATCCTTCAATCCTAATTGGTAAAATAATCAACCACTCCATGGATTTAAAAACCATATAAACGGATTAGTATATAAAGTGTAGAGAGCAAATTAACAAAACCGTGGGGGAAATAAAGATGAGAGATTTTAACAAAAAATTGAGAGTAGTATTAATCGATGATAATGCTAACCACTTAAGAGGTATCAAAGAATTAATTAACATCGAAAGCAGCTACGATGTAGTTGGAACTACAACAAGTGCTAACTTAGGTATCAATTTAGTTAAAAAATATCATCCAGATATCGTTTTAATGGATATCAATATGCCAGAAAAAGATGGCTTACAAGCTATCGAAGCAATCGCAAAATTAGGTTTATCAACAAAAGTTATCGCATTAAGCGGTTATGATGATTCAGATCTAATTTACAGAGCTATGAAATTAGGTGCTAGAGGTTATGTTTTAAAAACTATGGCATCAGTTAAACTTATCAATGCTATCGAAGAAGTTGCAGCTGGCAAAATTTACTTACCATCAGTATTAACAACAAGATTTTTCGAATACTTCCAAACAACAGCAATCGAAGAAACAAAAGCTGCAGAAGGCGAAAATCTACTTACAAGTTTAACATCAAGAGAAAATGAAGTTCTTGAACTTTTAACCGAAGGTATTAACTACAAGAGTATTGCAGGAAAGCTAATTATCTCTGAAACTACTGTTAAAACTCACGTAAACAACATTTTCCAAAAATTACAAGTAAATGACAGAACAAACGCTGTATTATATGCTCTAAGCCACGGTTTTAAAACAACAAAATCAGCAGCGATGACAACTGTATAAAAAATTCTGACACGTATAGAAAAGGGTTCCGCTGAGTTTTAGCAGAGCCCTTTATTTTTAGGAGTAATAATGCCAAATCAAGAACTTACAATTGAAGACTTAAACCAACAAATCAGATGCGTATCACACGAAATTAGAAATCATTTATCAATTTGTGATATGTATTCTCAAATAATCAAACGAAACCTAGAAAAAGAAGGTATAAATAACTCTTCGATCGAAAATGCTCTTGATTGTATCCAAAAATCAATTCAAATTATCGGAACAAATCTTCTTGATTTAAAATCTCTAAACCAAACAACCCCACAATTTATTGATTTTGAAAAGACAATAGCAAGAGGAATTGAACTATCAAAAGCGTACATTATTGATAAAGAAATCGAATTTGAAGTATTCATAAAAAACAGTGCAGATATTTATATCGATGAAAATCGTTTTCTTGCCTGCATTGTAAACATCCTTAAAAACGGTATCGAATCAATCGAAACAAGAGGAAAAATCGAAGTTTTAGCAGAAATAAAAGATAACATTGGAATTATAAAACTATCAAACAACGGCAAAGTTATTCCAAAAGAAAAGCAAGAACAGATATTTAAGCAAGGTTATACAACTAAAAAAACAGGTTGCGGAATTGGTTTAGCATTATGCAAAAACTTCTTAGAAAATTCAGGTGCAAAACTAACCCTAACCCAATCAACAAAAGCTAAAACAACTTTTGAAATTAAAGTTCCCGTAAATGAATAATACTTACCTCTACGCCTCAACCTTACCACGTAGTTGACCGCAAGCAGCATCAATATCTGCTCCACGCTCAAGACGAATAGTAACTTTCTTACCTGAATGCTCCATTAAATATTTAAACTTCATAATTGCATTATTTGAAGGTCTTTGATAATCATTTTTCTCAGTTGGATTATAAGGAATCATATTGATATTACATTTGATATCCTTTAAATATGCCGCAAGTTGTTTTGCTGATTCAACAGTATCATTCAAATCCTTAATTAAAAGATATTCAATAGTAATTCTTCTACCAGTTTTTTCAACATAATATTTCAAAGCCTTGTGAAGTTCATCCATATTATATTTATTTTCAATAGGCATCAACTTACGTCTAATCTCAGAATTAGGTGCGTGTAAAGACAATGCCAAAGTTGATTGCAAATTAAGATCTGCCAATTTCCTAATTTGAGGAACAATACCAGAAGTTGAAAGAGTTAAACGTCTAGCACCGATTTGGAAATTTTCATTAAATATTTCCATAGCTTTTAAAACGTTATCCAAATTCAACAATGGTTCACCCTGTCCCATAAACACAACATTTGTAACCTTTAAACCAGTATCACGTTGAATTGTCAAAACTTGTTCAATAATCTCACGATAAGATAAGTTTCTAATAAAACCACGTTTACCAGTTGCACAGAATGTACAGTTTACAGCACAACCAACCTGAGAACTTACACAAGCTGTCAAGTTTGCACGGTTATCAAAACGCATCAAAACAGTTTCAACACATTCACCATCTGGAAACTCTAACAAATATTTAATTGTTCCATCTGAACTTACTTGTTTAACTTTAATTTTAATATCAGTAACCGTTGCAACTTGTTTTAATTCCTCACGAAATTTTATAGACAAATCAGTCATTTCATCAATTTCTTTAACTGATTTTAAATAAATCCAATTATGAATTTGACGAGCTCTGAATTTTGTTGCACCAAGTGAATCTGTTATTTCTTCAATTTCTTTTAAACTAAGTCCAGAAAGAATTTTCATTTAGTATAATTCCTTTATTTTTTCTTTGTAAAAATTAATTATTTCGGCTTCTGCATTTAGTTTAAGCGAAACAGATTCAGATTTCAATTTCCAATCTTTGAACCCACAATTTTTAGGCAAAAAAGCAATCGGGTTATCCGGAAAATCCCTACAAATTTGAGGTCTGTTTTCATAATCTGAACATCTATTATCTTCGGTAACTTTCGGACAGTGATAAAAATAATAACCACTTTCACCACTATCATTTAACATTTGAACATACTCAGGATAAACATTTTCTACTTCATTCATATTTTCATAAGGAATAAAAACCGAAATAAATTGAGAGGCAAAATTATCCCCATTTTTGGCTTTCAATTGCAATTCCTCAAAAGAAAATTCACTTACGGCAAAATTACAACAAACTCCGCAACCAATACAATCACATTCATCTCTAAATGCTTGAATTTGTCGCAATCCAGACTTTTTATAACCACAATATCTAACATCTAAAACAGATAAAACCGTTTGTTGCCATTTAAAACCAACAGAACCGATTTCATAGGTCTTAAAAATATCCCCAACAAAACCCTCTGGTCTTACACTTTCAACAACAGCACGAATTTCATTAGCAGCTTCAAGGAAAATTTCCCGATAACTGGACTTTAATCTATCGTACTCAGCTGTAAGCATAAAAAACCTCTAAACGTGTCTTTCAACAGGATTTAATAACAAATCTGCAAGCCTATCAGCCCCAACAAAACCACGTTGAGACATAATTTGAGCCGCTAAAACATTGTCATAAGTAACAAATCTGTGTCTAACTTCAAACGAACCGTTAACAAAGTCAATGATTGCATAACAAGCCTTAGGTTCTTGAGTCATCGGACGACCAACACTACCAACGTTTACAACAGTTTGATTAGTATTTGTTTGATATCCGCAAGGTACGTGTGTATGTCCGCAAAGAATAAGTTTTTCAGTTGTACCTGCAATAATTTCTTCAACGATTTCTAATGGCATACCAGGCAAGATATCTTCGTTATTTGCTCTTGGAGAACCGTGGGTTAATAATACAGTACAACCCTCAACTTCAAAACTCAAAATTGGAGGAAGTTCTGCTAAAAACGCCCTATGAGCATCATTGATTACAGAAACATCATCAGCTAAAGCATTAGCCATAACAGGATATTGAGCTTCTAAAAACTCCATAACTTCTGGACCATATTGTGCAATCATTTTATCAGTATTACCTTGAATAACTGTCCAAGTATTTTGAGCCATAACATAATCAATAACTTCTTTTGGTTGAGGACCTGCTAAAGCAATATCCCCAAGACAAAAAACATGCTCACAACCTTGATTAACTACATCACTCATAACAGCTTCTAACGCTTGTGCATTTGCGTGTATATCAGATAATACTGCAATTCTCATATTCTCTTCCCTCTCATTTTTTGATGTGATACAATCATTTTATGATAAAAAGAAGAAAATCAAAAGAACTTTACATTGGTAATGTAAAAATCGGTAATAATAGTCCAATCAGTGTTCAATCAATGTGCAACACTGACACTAGAGATGTAAAAGCTACTTCAAGACAAATTCAGGAACTTGCAGATGCAGGTTGCGAAATTGTTAGACTGGCTGTGTTAAATAAAGAAGCAGGAGAAGCTATAAAAGATTTAGTAAAAATATCCCCTGTTCCACTAATTGCCGATATCCACTTCGATTATAGACTTGCAATCCAATGTATCAACAACGGAATTGCCGCATTAAGACTAAACCCTGGGAATATTGGCAAAAGAGAAAATGTAGAAAAAGTTGTAACTTTAGCAAAACAACAACAAATTCCTATTAGAATTGGAGTTAACGCAGGCTCTTTAGAAAAAGAATTAAAAGAAAAAGACATTCCACTTTACGAAAAAATGGTTGAAAGTGCAATGAAACATATCCAAATTTTGGAAGATTTAGATTTTGATTTAATAAAAGTTTCATTAAAATCATCAGATGTTTTAACGACAATTGAAGCATATCAACTTATGGCACAAAAAGTTGATTACCCACTGCATTTAGGCGTAACAGAAGCAGGAACACTAAAAGCAGGACTTGTAAAATCATCTGTCGGCTTAGGAGCTCTACTATCGCAAGGTATTGGTGATACAATTAGAGTTTCTTTGACTGAAAATCCTATTGAAGAAGTTTATGCGGGTTATGAAATCCTAAAAAGTTTAGGTTTACGACAAAAGGGTGTAAACTTTGTTTCTTGCCCAACTTGCGGACGTACACAGATTGATTTAATTAATCTTGCAAAAAGAGTTGAAGAACGTTTTAAAAATTTAGACGCAAATATAACAATTGCTACAATGGGTTGTGCTGTTAATGGTCCTGGGGAAGCAAGTCACGCCGATTTTGGAATTGCAGGCGGAATTGGTGAAGGTTATGTATTCAAAAAAGGTGAAATTATTGCAAAAATCCCTGAATCAGAACTTTTAGATAAATTAGAAGAAGTAATAAAAAATTCTCAAATTCTATAAATTAATCATTCAAATAATAGAGGACAACCTTTTGTAAACAAATTATAATAATATTGCAACAAGTATAAAAAATGGCTATAATGTAATATTATAAATAAGAGGTGATTATGAAAAAATTATTATTACTTGCTATCGCGGTAGCTATTCCGACAATGGCTCAAGCTGCAATTTCAGTTGATCAAACAACAAATAGTGAAAGATTAATCAAAAACGGTTATTCTAAACAAACTACTGATATCATCAATATTAGTAAAGCTAGAGCAACAGGTCAAGAATACTATCCTGAAGATGAAAAAGCATTCAAAAAACAAAATAAATTTGTAAGATTCTGGAGAAAATTGTATGTTTATGCAGACCCTGCAGCAGAAGATTATTCATACTACCACCACAATATCGACACAACTCCATCATATACAGATTTATAAGAAAATTTTCATACTACTAAGTGCTTTCATATTTATTGGAAGCACTTGTAGTTGTGAAAGCATTGAATTTGGGGCGGTAAAATACAACGACGCATTTATTGATTATTCAAAAATAGATAAGGCTTCAACTCTTAAGTTAGCTGATTTTTATTTTAACAAAGCATTGAATACTCAAGACGAAGATGAAAAAAAAGAACTTCTGCAAAAAGCTAGTGGAAATTATTTCATATTAACTCAATCTGAACCTGAAAATGTTTATCCGATCATTCAATTAGCAAGAGTTTATGATTATGAAAAACAAAACAGTTTTGCAAAAGCATACTTTTTTAAAGCTTTAAAAATCAATAAACTTGATCCTGCTACAAATTATTACTTTGGAGAGTTTTTCTACACAAGAGAAGAATACACAAAAGCATTACATTTTTATAATATTGCATTTAACAATGGCTACAAAGAAAATGATGATGTAGTGATGAAAATGGCTATTATGTACGAAAAACTAGGGGATTTACTAAGAGCCAATATGTATTACAAAAAAGCATATCTTGCAAATCCACAAAACAAAGACATAGCAAACAAAATCAGAGAAATTGAATCTATAAAATACAAGAATACGGGATATTATAACATCATAAGAAGGAAAAAATAATGAAAAAAACTTTAACTACAATTTTATTTTTATCATTATTTTTTACACCTAATTATGCTAAAGCAAACGACATTGACTCTTTAATATTTTACCCGCAAGATTCTTCATCTATATTTAATGATCCTCAGCTTGAGGCTTTTTCACCTCTTTTAATTGGCCCAAATGAAATTATCTTCAAACAAAATACCAGAAAATTCGATTCAATTGACCCAAATTACTCAGCAAGCCAATTCCCTGGAGGAAGAGGGGCTAACCAGTTAATTATTTATACAAAAAATTTCGGTTCTCATACCGGAACAAACGAATTCGGAACAGAAGCAATCGTTGAAAATAACACTGTTACTGCTCTAAGTGGAGCTGATTCAACAATCCCTGATAACGGACTTGTTATAAGCGGTCACGGAATTGCAAAAAACTGGATTACCCAAAATCTTTCTGTCGGATCAAAAATATACATTGATAAATTAAGCAGCACAATAACCGCATACACTACAACCGAAAGCTACACTTACGAAGCTAAATCAAAAATCAACGAAGCAAAAAGTATCATTGATTATTACACAATAAATATGTCAGGTTATAATCACCAATTACCAAACAGCCATATTCAAACAGCACAAAACTATCTTAAAATTGCAGAAAACGAAACAAAAAACAGCTCTGTTCTTAAACAATATACCCAAGAGGCAATAGATTCGGCGAATTTGGCTATAAAAACAGCAGTACCCTATTTAAAAGACGAATTAAAAGGTACATGGATTCGTCCAACAGAAACCTCTAAAGAACAAATTATTGCAACCTTGGAAAAAATCGAAGATAGCGGATTTAACAACATTTACCTAGAAACATATTTCCACGGTAAAACAATTTTTCCAAGCAAAGTTATGAACAAATACGGTTTTACTGTTCAAAACGAAAATTTTGAGGGATTTGACCCATTAGAAATCTGGATAAAAGAAGCACATAAAAGAGATATCCAAGTTCACATTTGGTTTCAATCATTTTATGTTGGAAACAAACCACCAGAAAGCAGTTTATCAAACATATTAGCTGTAAGACCTGATTGGGGGAACAAAGTAAAAAGAGATGCCAATTCCCCAAATCCATCAAGATCAACTTCTGAACACAACGGATATTTTATAGACCCCGCAAACCCAGAAGTACAAACATTTTTACTTGAACTTCTTGAAGAAATTATCACTGAATACAAGCCTGACGGAATTAACTTAGACTATATAAGATACCCAAATTCAACAAACTCAAGAAGTAACAATAGTGCTTGGGGATTTACCGAATACGCAAGAAACGATTTTAAAATCTTGTATGGAGTTGACCCTGTTGAACTTTCACCATCTGAACCAATGTGGTTGGACTGGAACGAATACAGACGCGGACATATCACAAATTTTGTTAAAAAAGTCGGAAAACTTTGTAGGGATAAACGTGTTTATATTAGTACAGTAATTTTCCCAGACTTAGCTTCTGCACTATCAACAAAACAACAAGACTGGAGAACTTGGTCTAAAAACGGCTATATTGACGGATTTACTCCATTATTCTTAACAAACGATTCTCAAATGCTTGCATCAATGATGAGGGATGTAATGCAAGTTAAAGCCCCTGATACAGAACTTTATGCAGGGTTGTTTGTAACATTTATGGGTGGTGCTCCTGAAGATTTAATCAGACAAATTTATCAAACACGTAATATGAAAGCAAATGGGGTAATCATTTTTGATTACGCACATACAACACCTGTTTACACAACAACACTAATGGCAGGAGCATTCAACAAGGATAAACAAAAAGAAAAACCTCAAACAAAAAAAGACAAGAAAAAGAAAAAAGAAGATCAAAAACAAAAACCTAAAAAGGTAAAAGTCATATCAACAACAAATAGCAAAGGTAGTTGGGTATTTAAAAAAGCTGAATAAAAGAGAACGGCACACATTTTTTGAGGATATATTGTGTGCCGCCAAATTTCCCAAGTCGGATCGTAGCCATGTCGTTCTGTGAGCCAAGGAGTTGTCCCTCTCTATTGTCTTCCTAAGACCGCTTGGCCTCCGACTTTATCAACAACAAATAGCAAAGGTAGTTGGGTATTTAAAAAAGCTGAATAAAAGAGAACGGCACACATTTTTTGAGGATATATTGTGTGCCGCCA
>JAZSDA010000071.1:0-34442 GCA_045530955.1 Candidatus Gastranaerophilaceae bacterium | reverse complement strand
GATTAGACCGCTTCCTATCATTTTGATAACTTCCATACCGCCTTTAGCATGTTGTAATTGTGTAGCTTGTTCAGCGGTTGTAGAAAGTAGTCCTTTTGAAAATGCGTCATAAACTTTTGTGAAATCTTTTATGTTATCAATACCTTTAAGGGCTTCGTAATTTTTGAATTTAGGTAAATTCTTTAAAAATTTATAGCCGCCTCTTTGGAATACTGTTGTGATAATTGCAAAATACATTGCCATACTCACAGATTGGAATATAAATTCTTTTGTTGCAGAATATTTTCTTGCTTCAGGACTTGCACTATCATCCATCAATGTAAATACAGGTCTTGCAACAGCTTTTAAAGAGCCTTCTGAAAGAACTTGGAATGCTGAGTCTTGTACCAATTTCGAAGTTGTATTACTTGTTATAAGATTTAATCCAATTCCCATCTGCTAGACCCTCATTCCTGTTGAATAATTGATATAACGATTTCTGAAACTAGTAACAGCTTCATCCCTTCTTACAACTGTATTGTAAGGTTGTACCACTGAATTTGAATTAAGTGGTTGTTCAATCGGTTTTTTCTCTTCAGTTTTATCTGTTTCTGGACTAAATTTTTTCATAATCGGTGCAATTATTGCGTTACAAAGTGGAGGAATAATCGCAACAGCTAATACCCATACTGAAAGTTGAGATAAAGCAATTCTTGTATTGCAAAACGCTTTTAATGGTTTTAATACCTCTACTTTTCCTGCTTCTTTTGCAACTTTTTCTACACTATCATTAGGGATACTCTTTTTTAATCCAGATACAAATGTTTCTAAAGACTGTTTTAAAGGTTTTTCACCTTCGCCCTCAAGTTTTTCAATGATTTTGTTTAATCTTTCTATATATTGAGAAACTTCTGCTGGTAATTTTTTTCTGTTTGGTGAAAGTCTATTCAAATAGTCTTCACCTGCCATTTTTAATTTTTTAGCATCAACGTTACGTAATGCATCCAATTCGTCTGGAGCTAGTAATCCTGTTGATTCAAGTTTTTTGGCTTTGCTTTTAAAGTAGGCTCTACAAATAGGGGCTGTAGCATGCTTTTGGATTTGTCCTGTTACCCCAATGTAAGTAATCAATGCCAAACCTTCCATGATAATATCACGGATAATGGTATAAGTTTTTTGCTCAGTGGAAGCTGTTTTATCCGTTGCTGTTGCAAGAGGCAAAAATATCATCTTAAAGCCTGCCAGTACTGCAGTTGCTATTTGAGATGAATTATTCGTTCCTAGTGTTGTTAATATATTATCTATTTTTGACATTATTATCTTCTACTTATGAATCCCTTGAATATTAATATTAAACATCAACAAAAAATTTTTTGCTAATTAATTTCATAAAAAATTACAAAAATTATTCTGTATGAGATTATTTTTTAGAATTCTGCCTTAGTGCAATTAAAATTTCCTTGCTACTACGCCATTCTTTTAGCATTTTGTTAACTAAATCAATAAGTTCCGGTTGTTCTTCTCTTGGGCTTTTTTTAAGCCATTGAATAATCATTTCATCAGTCATTTCTAGCATTCTTGCTGAACCTAATAATTCTTTTTCTATTTTAGCAATCTCAGATTTTATTTCTTCTTCTGTTAGATTCTTTTTGAAAGTTTCTTCTGTTAGACTGGTAATTTGATTAATTCCACCATTGATTACTATTGTTCTTTGAGGTTTCTTTTGACTATCAAGTTTAGCTTCTATATCTAGGATTTCTTTGTTACTGAAGCGTTCTTTTATTACTTGGCTTATATAACTTCCATCGTCATATCTTTCTGAAACCTCTTCTAACTCAGCATCTTTTCTGGCTTGTTTTTCTGCCCTGATTGCTGATAAAATTTGTGCAGTGTTAAAACCTTGGTTCAATTTTGATTCAACAAAGTCTAACCACATTTGTTTTTCTTTCCCTTTAGAAGATTCGATAATATTAATTATTTCTGAACCAATCACCGTTGAATCTGGAATTAACAATCTATAAAGCATTGTTGCAAATTGCAAATCTTGTTTTTCTTTTTCGCTGAGATCATCAGGGGTTGTTGATTGATAGCTCATTTTTCCATTAGAAATAGTTATAACTGTACCTTTAGGGATGTTAATTCTTCTACCTTTTATCTCTATACAGTTCGGATTTTCTTGGTGGCTATTTTTATTTTTAGTTGTTATGTTAATTACTTTTTTAGGTGATTTTTCGGCTGTAATTTTTTCTTTTATTGCAGTGAGAACTTCATCTTTATCATTTGTTCTATTTAACATACCGTTGACTAAACTTGGTAATGTTGGAATTTGTGATTTATTTTTTTTAACTAACGATATTATTTCACGGTCAATGTCAGTGATAGTTCTTGATTCTAAAACTAATTTTGTTAAAATATCAGCCAAAGTTTTACCGATAACGATTTTGCCACTGTCATTTTTTTCTTCAAGTACACTTATGAATTCGTCAGTAAACTCAGCACTAAGAGGAATACGTTTGTTGATATCTCTTATTTTACCTAGTACAAGAGCAATTTCTGGAGCTTCAAAACCTTTTTTGATAAGTCTTTTTGCAGAATTAAATAATAATGATTTTTTATTAAGATTTGAAGAATCATTTGCGGAATCTTTAAATTCATCATTTAAAACAGTTCGAATTCCACCAATAGCTGGCTTATCTTTATCCAGAGTTATTTCGTTTAAGTTAGATAGCAGTTTGTTGATTTCGCTTTTTCTTTTGCCAAGTCTGTCAATGTTTTCAAGAACATATTCAACTGTCATTTTATTAGAAAGTAGAGTCTTTGCTACTTCATACATACTATCATCTAATATGTTGTTTGGCTTAAGTTTTTTGATTAATTCGATGTCTTCTGAGGTTAGAGGTGTGCTTTTATCAATATATTTTTCAAATCTTCTCATTGGAACATCGTAGTAGCTATCACTATAATCAGCTCTTGGGTCTTTTATACCTTGAGCACTTTTTTGTCTTATAAGAACAACGATTTCACACAGTTTTCTATTTACTAACTGAGTGCCATCGTAATCTGTTTTACACAAATCTAGTGTTGATTTTATTGTTTCTCTATCTGGCAGGTATTTGTGGAATACGTTAAAATAATTTGCACATGCTTTGTCAAAGATTTCTCCACCTTTTTCAGTTTTTGCAACAACAAGACTTCTTAGACCAGGGTTTTCAATCAAGAATTCAAATAAATTAATGCTAGCTATTCCGTAATCTTTTCTCTGACCTTTAAGATAACATCTTTCAATTGCTCTATTTATACTTTTTGGAGAATAACCAGATTCTTTGTATTCCGCAGCAATTTTTGCGAATTCTTCTAGTGTTGCATAGTCAACGTCTTTTAATATTCTAGGAAGGATGTTTTCGTTGTAATTGATTCTAGCAAGTGTTTTTCTGTCGTGAATATCCATTTGGGTATCAATATCCAAATGAACGTCTGCAATATGTCTGAATCCAAGAGTGTTACGGATTAAAGAATCTGCTAGAGGTATATCATCTTCACTGTAATATTGGTCGATAAATGGTTTTTCAAATATGATATGAGGAGTTAAATCATCAGGGTATTTTGACACACGTTCAAAATCATCTTGATATTGTGCATCTCTCCACATGTTATCTTCAACAGGTTCTTCAAAAGACATTTTTTCAAAGCAATCTTCAAATGGTGTTGGCATAACTTTACTATTTAATCTGGTTGTTATGGCTGTTCTAGGGTTTCCATTGTCGATAGGTTCTGTAATACTACCTTGAGCACTAATTCTTCTTTTAGGTTTTTGAAGGGTTTCTGAACTCATTCCTCCGTTGAAGGAGATGGTTGAAAAATGTATATTCATTTATAAAATTTCCTTACTTATTATTTTTTCCAAAAATATGTATCATTAACTAAGCTTTCTACAAATTCATAAAATGGATGTTCTGAAAAACCATCAAGTGAAGTTGAGCTTAAGCGGTTTGTGTCGATGTTTTTTGCGTAAATTTTTGCATCAGATTGAGCAAAACCATTTCCTTTTACATAGTTAAATCCATAGAAAACAGGTTTTTGGTATGTGAATTCAACTGTTTGCTCAGGAAAGATTTCAGCAAATTTGTTCATCAATGTTTTAAAAGGTTTACCTCTGAAAAAACCTCTGATTCCATAATCCAAGTCTAATTTTTCTAAATCATGAATTAGTTGTACATCTCTATCTAATTTCATTCTTGCACTGAATGTTGGTTGTTTAGATTTGTTTGTTTGAGTTTGGTAGTTTGCTTGAGAGATGTTATAAATTTTCATAGGTACTCCTTTTATTTTTTTATTAACACCCGTGAAAATATTTTTTGCTAGCAGGCAATTTTTAATCTTTACATGTTTTACGTTTGGTATGGATAATAATATTTCATTTACATCACTAATAAAACCTGTTGGGTTTGGAACATTCCACACAATTACAGCACGTATGCCTAAAAGTAGTTATGTTACTTATCCTTGGACTTTGAAAGAAGCTGCTATGGCATCGGATGTGTTTACAAAATCTGTAAGTGATTGTAGTGTTTATGTTATATCTGATGGGCAAAATGCGAAAATGTATCATATTTGTCCAGATTGTGAGGATGCAAAAGAATTTACGAAAATAGAATCTGATATTGAGTCTAATTTCGATTTAGCTAGTGAAGATGTTGAAGCTTTTATTCTTGGGGCAAAGCCACCATATAAAGTCGGGGAGAGTAGTTATGAATTATTTGAAAAGTTTGAGAAATTTACAGAAAAGTATAATATTCCAACAACAATTTTAAAAGGTGGAAACGGTGAAAGATCTTTTGCTTATTCTAGCACTACTGACACTTTGTATATTGCCAATACAGAACCTTTTAATCGCAGTTCAGACCCTCTAACTTCGCCTTTAGATATCTTGAGAAATTGGTTTGATAAAGTTGTTATTCATCCAAAAGATAATGTGATATTATAGCTTAAGTGTGAGGGTAATTCTCAGTATAAAGCATACTGAATTCACCATACTCATCTTTTACTTTTGAAATATTAAAGTTGTGCATATTTCCGCCAATATCAGTCATTGGAAATTTAGTTTTGCGGTTACGATAAGAAATTACAGAATTTAATACAGGACCACCTTTGTTATATTCTCTTTTTGCGGTTTCTTCAAGACGTGAACCTATATAAAATCTTTCTCTTGTTACGATTTGATCTTTTAAACCTGCATTATACAATGTGCGAACTTTTTTCCAACAAGTTGCGATACCTTTTCGTAAATCAAAGCGTTTAGTAGTTCTTTCACTTCTATAAACTGATCCGTCAGGTCTGATTAAGATGAAAATATCTTCTTTAATTTGCGGTTTCAATCCAATAGAACCATCATTAAATATCCTTTGGTAAATTGGAATATTTTGAACTTTTGCGTAATCAATGATGTCATTAGCCGTCTTACCGTTTTTGCGGAAATGATTAGCTATATATGTGAAATTGTTTACAAGTTTTGTTTTCATATTTGTTTTAACGCTCCTAAAAATATTTTTTGCGGGTTTTACTAACAAATTTATTTTTCACGTGTTTTGTATAGAATAAGGATAACGAAACAGGAGAAATAAATGAGAACTTTTGGAATACAATATCCGGATAATTGTAAATTTGTACGTGAATCATATGATACAAATTTAATAGGTGATAAAACAAAAAATATTTATTACAAGACTAATGATGGTACCTTCAGTGTTACCTCTGCGAAAAACAGATATTCTGCGGTTCAAATGTCAGATAAAACAAATCGCTTTGTAACTCAGGATGTTCGCAACAATGTTAGTGATGATGTGGTTTCAGCAAAAGTTACCATCGTAGGTAAAAAAGGTCATAGATGTAAATCTGTGCAAACTTTATTAAGTGATGGGTCATATAAAGTTGAAAGATTTGTCAATGGTGTTGAAGTTGGCGGTTATGAGTTTAAACCTGTTGATAGAACATTCAAAGGTATTAAAGGCTTTTTAGAAAAGGCTGTTGTTTATTTAACAACTGATATCAATGGTTGTGAGAAGGCAAAAATTGCACCGATTGCCCGTAAATTGATTGCAAAAATTAGACATTTTTAAGGGTAAATAGAGGGTAGTAATGAAAATTCAACCAATTTACAATGCAAGAATAGCTTTCAAGTCCCGTGATTATGAAGATGACGGGATTTTGGGTTATGATGATAAACCCTCTCAAGATGTTCGTCAAGCTATTCGTAATTGGCAAGAGATTTATTATACACCTTACCAAAGCCTTTATAAAAAAGAATGTAATTTGTCTGAATATCAAATGAATCAGCTTTTAGGTTCATTGATGAAAGGTCCAAAAGTTGTTGATTATAGTAAAGTTACAGGAATTCCAGCTTATCATGTCAGACCTGTTGAAGGTACGGATGAAACTTGTTACAGAGGCTCAACTTTAGTAGATCACCCTAAAGCGTTAAAGACACTCAAAGATGCTGGAATTGAGCGTATAATTGACCTTGTCGGATATTTCTCTTATGATAAAGTTTCAAAGGATGCAGGTTTAGAGTATTACTGCCCTGATTTTGGTCGTGGACAATTGGGAGTTTGGGAAGAAGAAGCTTTTTCAACAACTGAGGGTGTTATTAGAAAAGAAACTTATTTCTATACTCCAATAGAGTTTGAAAAAAATAAAAAATACTTAGAAGAATTAGCTAAAAGACAAGAAATATACTCAAGAAAATCTGTTGAAAGGTTTGTTGATTACATAACAACATTACAAAAAGGTTATTACTACATTGGCTGTGAGTATGGGACTTATAAAACTGATGACTTTTTACTTTTGAATGAATATTTTAACCCTAAAGTAGAAGCAGGTGTGCCACGTGGTGCAATGTTTAAACTGGATATGATGCTTACTTTGTATGAAAAACTTACCCCTGAAGATAAAAAACGCATGGGGTGGACAAAAGAGTTTGATGAAAATGTTCCAAAAAGAATTCAAATGGCAATAGATGCTAATATTCGGTTTGATGAGGAACGTGAAAAGTTTTGGCAATAAAAAAGACCGCTTTTGCGGTCTGTATTCTATTCCTAATTCAAAATCTATCCTAATTCCTTAATTGGTTTTTCTTTCCTTTTGTTTCCTAATTTCCAACGATTCAGATTTAACTCTATGCAATGAAGTTAGTTCCGAAACGGTTTGCACCGTGGAAGAATGACTGTTTCATCATCTGAGTTAAAGTCTTTTTCACAATTCTTTTATCGCTCAATTCAACTTCTTGAAGGGCTTTTGATGTATCTTTATATGCGTTTGTAACTGCATCAGAAAATAATAGCATTGTAGCCATAGTTTTGTCCTCTCTTAATTTTGAATCTTACTTAAACTTGTAAACTAATTTTCTTTTTCTTTAATTATCTCTTACATATATATAAAAACTTCCTATAAAAAAATATTGACTTTTTATATTCAAAATATATAAAAGTTGTTACATAACTTTACAAATGGGTAAAATTATTAAAGAAATCAATTAAATCAGCCGATAACCATAGTAATAAGTTATGAAAGGACAATTGTAAGAAATGGGAATCTCAGCATCACAAGCAAGATTATTATCAATTACAGCTAGGCTGACTTCTAATGAGTACGAATCTCAACAAATTTCTAATGCAAAAATGAGATTGGCTACTAAATCTGAACAAGCAAGTAATGAATATATTGCTGCATTGAACACAAGACAATTGCAGTTTGTAACTTATGATGCTCAAGGTGCAGCAGTTGTCGAAAATTTAACTGCAAATGCTCTTTATCAGTATTCTGATATGAAAAACCAATATGCATTATTAAACAGTAACGGTCAAGCAATGGTATCAACTCTTGATGCTAAAAACTTTGAAAAAGCTACAAACCTTACTGAATTCTTAGCATTATATGGTGTTGATAAAACATATAGAACAGAATCTTTAGCCGCTAATGCGTTAAAACTTGAAACTGATAGTAATATAGATGAAAATGGTAATAACATCGGCGGTGTTAGAGATTACTTGACAACCTGGGAAAACGCAGTTGAAGATGCAATGTCTTCCAGATATCCGGATCCAAGGATTGAAAATAGTCCGGTTGATGCTTTAGCTTCAGATGAACGTTTTCAATTAGATAAAGCGAGTGCTTTTAAAGAATATACTGAAGCATTAGCTCATTATGAAAAACAAGTTGCGTTATTTAATTCAGGCGTAAACGTTGATTTGGCTTCTGCAACTGAAAGATTATCTACTGCGAAACAAAAATATAGTGATACTATTACATTTGATAAATGGGCTCAATCTAAGGCTTATGAAAAATCAGTTTCTGCTAATGGCGGTAAAGGTGATGGAGTTTATGAAAACTCAATGAAATACTATGAAGTATTAGAAGAGTTTTTATCAGAAGCTGAAGATTTGGGCTGTACAAATGTAAATGAAACATTTGAATATGATGATGCTACAAAAGCTCAATGGTATACAAACTTATGGTATAAAATGAACGGTGCATCTTCAGATAAATCTGTTCAAGGTAACAGAGCTTCAAATTACACTGTTCTTGATCCAAAACTTGCATCAAGCAAAGATTGGTTACAAGATGCTTTAGAACAAGGTATTGTTTCAATTGAAGTAGCTTCTTATCAAGATGCTTCTAACTTAATTGAAAATGAAGCTAGACCTCTAACAGTAAAATTACAAGGTATTGCTTGGACTCCGACAGAATACGGTTCTTGTATCGACTTTACTGAAGTTGATGATGAAGAAGCAATTGCAAAAGCTGAAGCTGAATATCAAAAGAAAAACAATGAAATTTCAGCAAAAGATAAACGTTATGAAAGCAAAATTAAAACTTTAGACACTGAACACAATGCGTTGCAAACTCAATATGAGTCTGTAAAATCTGCAATGACAAAGAATATCGACAGATCATTCAAAACATTCTCAGGTTAACAAATAAGATTTATAAATTTATTTTTCCCCTACAAATTTTTTATTTTCCCTCCACTTTATAGTATAATTAAGCTATTAGATGGAGGTTTTTATTATGCGTACAATAACATTGATTAACGGTGATGGTATCGGCCCTGAAATTTCAAACAGCGTTGTGGAAATTATCAAGGCAAGTGGTTTAGAGATTGATTGGGATATTCAAACTGCCGGTGAAGATGTTATTGCAACTGAGGGGGTTCCTTTACCTGATAGAGTTTTAGAATCTATCAAAAAGAATAAAATTGCACTAAAAGCACCTGTTACAACGCCGATTGGTAAAGGTTTTAGATCAGTTAACGTGCAATTGAGAAAAGATTTGGATTTGTACGCAAATTTACGTCCATGCAAAAATCTTCCAGGTGTTGCAACCAGATTTGATAACGTTGATTTGGTGGTTGTTCGTGAAAATACTGAAGATTTATACGCTGGTGTTGAAGAACAAATTGATGAAAACACAGCTCACAGTATCAAAATTATTACAAGAAAAGCGTCTGAACGTATTTGTAAGTTTGCGTTTGACTATGCTGTGAAAAATAACAGGCATGAAGTTTGTGTTGTTACTAAAGCTAATATCATGAAACTTTCTGACGGCTTATTTTTAGATACATTTAGACAAGTTGCACAGAATTATCCTCAAATTAAACCAAGAGAAATTTTGGTTGATAACCTTTGTATGCAATTAGTTCAAGATCCAACAAGATTTGACGTTTTAGTTTTACCAAACCTTTATGGTGATATAGTTTCAGACTTAACTGCGGGCTTGATTGGTGGTTTGGGTGTTGCTCAAGGTGCTAATATTGGTCTTGAATGTGCAGTGTTTGAACCTGTTCATGGTTCAGCTCCTGATATTAAAGGACAAAACAAAGCTAATCCTACTGCGTTACTGTTATCAGCTATTGAAATGCTTAAATATATCGGTGAAAACGGGCATGCTGATAGGATTGAAAAAGCATTATTTAAGACTTTAGCTGACGGAAATAAAACTGCAGACTTAGGTGGAAGCTTATCAACAACAGGATTTACTGCAAAAATTATAGCTAATTTGGGGTAAGTTGTAAAATATTTAAGTCATTCTGGCGAAAGTCAGAATCTATAAATGTTTATTAATTTCATATCAAATGGATAGACCCTGAATCAAGTTCAGGGTGACAATTTTGATTTTATCATTTGTTGATAGTAATATTTACCCCTGCCCCGTCCGGCCGCGGTCTTCCGCCTCGCATTAAACGGCACCGCTCACACTTGCAACGAAAACTCAACGTTTACGTTGACGTGTGTTCGTCTCTCACTTCGTTCGTGCCTCTGCTCGGCGGACAAAAAAAGACGCTTGAAATTACCAAGCGTCATATTACCTCTTTAATACAATGTAAAATATATCCTTACAGTTCGAACAAGCTGTGAAGTCTTGCTCTAATATCTTCTTCTTCTAATTCTTCTGTAATTCTGTTTAAGTCGATTGCCATTTGATAATAGTTAGCGGCATCGTTAGTAAAGCCCATTTCTTGGCTTGCACGACCTGCGTTGAAGTAAGCAAGTGTGTAATTAGGATTTAGTGCAATTGCTTCTTCAAAGTATTCTAAAGCTTCTTCAGCATCCATCAAACCGTCAAGGTAAAGAATACCAAGGTTGTTTTGTGCAAATTCGTTTTCAGGGTTGATTTCAACAGCTTTATGATAAGCAACAAGTGCTTCTTCAAGATAATCTTTTTCCCATAATGCAATACCAACTTTGGAGTAAGCTCTAAAATCTTCAGGGTTAAGGGTGATTGCATCACAGTATGAGCGAATTGCTTTATCTAAGTCGTAATCTGCCATGTGAATATCACCTAAGGCTATGTATAAATCATAGTTTTTAGGATCTAAGATTATACCTGCTTGATATGTAGAAACAGCAGCTTCAACGTTGCCTTTGTGTTCAGCGTAAATTGAACCTAAAGCTTGGCAAACGATGGAAGTCCACTCTGCATCAGGGTTAATTGCGATAGCTTTTTGATAATGTTCAATTGCATCGTCATATAATTCTGCTTTAGCATAAGCATAGCCTAAAGAATTGTTGAAAAATGGGTTTTCAGGTTCTCTGTCAACGGCTAATTTGAATGCACTGATTGAATTTAATTTATCTTCTTTTGACATGTATAAATGACCCAATTCGTAGTAGATTTGAGCTGTATCAATGTCGAATTCTAACAGTCTTTCGTAGCAATCAATAGCTTCCTCAGTATTTTCTGGGAAGTATGATTGTAAGATTGTAGCTAATTTAACAAGAATATCACGATTCATTGGATTAGCTTCTAGGACTTTTTTGTAGCATTCAACAGTTCTATCAATATCTTTACTTCTAAGAGCTAAATCACCCATCTTATTGTAAAAATATTCGCTATGAACAGTGTTGTCGATTGCCTGCTGGTATAGTTTTTCAGCAGAATCATACATCTTGAATTTTTCAAAGAATTTTCCAACAGTGTTGTATGTGAAGATAGACGCATCATTTGTCATGTTTTTATAAAACATTTTCATAGTTGGTCTATCCCAAGCAAGCATGACACTACCTGTTAGGAAATAGTACAAGAATCCCACATAATCTTTGTAGGTGCCGTTTTGAGAATTGATTTTTTGCAATAATGATTGAGATAAAATCATTCTTGGACGGCCTGAAGTTAGTGGATTCATTGATATTGCAGTTTTGAATTCTTTTTCGGCTGAAGTATAATCTTCTGCTAACTGCATGAAATAACCTGTGTAAAGTCTGGCATCTTTATTGTTAGGGGATAGTGAAATAGCTGTTTTACATTGTTCAATAGCGGTATTAACACTGATTTGTCCTTGCTCCCACATTAAAGTCGCTAAACGGTAATAAGTTTCTGGAATAGTAGGGTCATATTTAACCGCATCAACATAATGCTCCATAGCTTCTTGGAGGTCATTGTTACGTTGACCGATTAGATATTTTTCATGAGCTAATCTGGCTTTTTCTAATGAATCTTTTGCTCTTTCCTTATTTTCGATATTGTCTGTGCCAATCATTGGCATTAGTACTTGTTCTGACATCTTTCTGCCCCACTACAATAATGATTTACTTATAGTGACGGTATAAACTTTAAAACCTTTACTAAATTTTGACAAATATCCTCCAAATAGAGGAGAAAGATAAATATGTTTTTAGAATTTTGTTAATTATCTAGCAAAAATAATATTTATGAGGTTTCTAGAAAATAAAGTGAATTTTAATTATTGATGTCTTTATTATAAATAGTAGGTAAATTTAGCATGAATACAGTTACACCCATAAATTACAATAGTTATAACTTAAGTTTTAGAGGTCTTTCACCAGTTGAAATCTGTTCAAAGTTATGTAAAGGCGCGTGTTGTGATCACTCTACGGTGATGTCAATGCCATTAAAGCGTGCAACAGATAGGCTCATGGGTGAGTTTTTTAAATCAAGTTTAGAGCAAAGGGAAACTTTACCACTTAAAAGAGTTGTTTATTCTTGGGGGTTAGACACTCAAGATGCTAGGGCGTTAGAGCTTAACAATAAGATTAACGAGTTGTTGGCAAAGCTTCAAGAAGCTACTTCAAAGGACCAAATTATAGCAATAACAAATAAAATTAATGAACTTAATGCAAGATTAGCAAGCTTAATTGATAATACTGCAGAGCTCTTTTTACCAATTACAAATGCGACATTCAAAGATGATCCTGCGCAAGCCGTAATTTCAAAATTACCGAATGTTTGTATGTACAAAGATCCAAAAACAAACAAATGTTCAATATACTATGGTTTGATAACTCCTGAAGGTGAAACTATTCACAGACCAAAACCGTGTGTAAATGTTGGTAGTGATATGTATCCTTGTCCTTGGCTTAACCCTGAAAAACTTGGCGAAACTGTTGCGCAAACTCGAGCAACTTTTGCAAAGCATGGTTATAGATTACCAGAAGATGTAATTGTAAGGTATATTGCTGAGCAACATAATTTGAATGATACTTGGCGAGAAGTGATTTATAAGTCATTTTTAAAATCAAAAGGAATTGATGTAAACGATTTGTAGATAGTAAAAATTAAAAACTTACTAAAAAACCTTCTCTCAAACAAGAGAAGGTTTTTATTAAATTAGTCTCTGCTTTGTAATTTCATTAAAAGATTAAGGATTTCGATATACATCCAAACAATAGTTACCATTAATGAAAATCCAAAGTACCATTCCAAATGCTTGTCAACGTTTCCTGCAAATCTTTCGATATTGTCAAAATCTACAATAAGATTGAATGTTGCAATTGCAACCACAATAATGCTAAATCCAATTCCTATTGGGCTATTTGAAAATATATGAGGGATGGTGATATTGAAGAAATTTAAGACAACTTGTGTCATGTATAACAAAAAGATTGCAAGAGTACAGTTAAAAATCACCATTCTGAATTTGTCTGTGCATTTTATTAAGCCAGTCTTATAGAAAAAGAACATGCCAAATAGTGCTAAGAATGTTCCTAATGCAGCTTGAGTTGCAACCCCTGGGTAGTATTTGTTTGCTATTGCAGAAATGAATCCTAGCAATAAGCCTTCGCAAAGTGCGTATAATGGGGTTGTTAGAATTAAGAATTTGTTTTTAGGGCCAAAACAAATTAGAAAAATTAAAGCTAAAGCACCCCACATGCCAAATTTTGCAAGCATGATAGCTTTATCTGCAAATCCTGTTAAAATTAAATACCAAGTGTATGAAAATGTTGCCATTGCCATTAAGCCAAGTACACATGTTTTCAAGATAGTTCCATTTATAGTCATAGCGTGTTCGCCGTTAAGCGTATGGAATGAGTCGTTTTTTAAAACGCCTTCTTGTAAAGTTGGGTTTGCCATACTGAAAACTCCTTTCTAAAATACCTCTCTAATCAACTATATTTTACCATATATTAGCAAAATCTCAATTATCCAAAAGAAAATCAAAAAAAGTACTTTACAATAAATTTTTTTTGTTATAGACTAAAGACATAATCCTCAGTAGCTCAATGGCGGAGCATTCGACTGTTAATCGAAGGGTTGCTGGTTCGAGTCCAGCCTGGGGAGTTTTTTTATGCAAAAAATATGACAGACCTTGTGTCTGTTATTTTTTTGCGAAACTCACAAGGCTAGGAGGAGAACCACTATTGCTGGTGAGAAGTCCAGCGAGGAGCGAGCAGAGGGCGAAGCCAATTTTGCTTGTGGCTGTTGCCACTAAAAGCAAAATGCGTAGACCCGTTTAGTGCGAGCGACTCAAGACAGCCTGGGGAGTTTTTTTATGCCCAAATTTGGTCGAAAGTGTTTAATTATCGCAAACTCCACTGGGGGTAAATATATTATTGTCATTCCGGACTCCGATTCGGAATCTGCTAGTTTGATAATTTAAAATTGTCAGGCATTGCCTGACATACTGGCTGATTTATTTTCTAAGAGCTAGATTTTTGATTGTTAAAAGGATGACAAAAGGCTTAAATGTAGTATATAATAAATAAAAATATAGAAAGGAACTCAAATGTTTAATCACGAAGATTTTGCACGATCTATGCAAGAACAAAGTTATGGGCTTATTCCAAGTGAGTTTCCAAAAGTGGAAAAAGAATACATTTCAACTACAATATATAATTTTACTAAAATTGCTGGTGAAAGTCTAAATAATGACAATGAGAATAATTTCAGTGATGAACAAAAGTTTTTCATAGCTCAAATTATAGCAGAATGGTCGTTTCATAAAACGGTAGATATTATAAGAGCTAAAATCCCCAATAAATATAGGGATGCTATTATGCAAAAGATTGCTTTTACTATATTTGAAATTTCAAAACAGGCTTGTGCGGAAAATATTTCTAATGATCAAATTTTAGAAGTTGTAGAACATCATGTCGTTAAAGTTTATAAAGAATGTGTTCAAAAGTTACCCATAGACGATAAGCAAAAGGATATAGCAGAAGATCAGTCTAATATTGATAAAATGCCTATCGAAAGGGAAAAAAATAATAAGTTTAAATGGAAAGATTTTCTGGTTAAAGGTGCATATATCATATTTTTATTTTTGATAGGACTTGCAATTCATTGTCATTGCTGGTATTTGTATGCTTCAATCGGTATAATTATTATTATATATATTGGGTATTATGTAAGGCAAAAGTTGTATATTAGGAACTAATTAAAAGAATTAGAAAATGTTCGTCAACAGATGCAAGACTTAGTAAATCCAGATAGAATGTTTGACAATTTAGGTGTTGATGTAATAAGTTTACAAGTTGGTCAAGGATTACTTTGCATTGCTGACCCAGACCAAGATGGTCAGTTACTTGCTAAAACAGCAGCACTACGTCATAGATTGACGGATGATTTAGGTTACATTATTCCAAATGTGAGAATAATTGACTCTAATGAATTGCAGGAATATGAATACTCTATTTCTATCCGTAATAATGTTGTAGATTCAGGTTTTGTTTATCCTAATAAGTACATGATAATTGCTGACCAATGGGAAACAATGGGTAAAGCAGTACCTGAAAATGTAATTGTAGCACAAGATCCTACTTATAAGGTGAAAGTATATTGGGTAAATTCTGATATAGCAAGAAAAGAAAGAGGTGTGCTTGTAGTTGATTCTCAAGATGTAATCATTACACACTTACAAGAAGTTTTGATTAAACATGTAGATGGAGTGTTATCAGAAGTTGAAACTAAAAAATACATAGACTCAGTTATCAGTAATTGTAACGGTTCTGATGAGAAATTATTAAGCAACTTAAGTTATGGTGATATAAGACGAGTTTTTGTTAACTTAATACGAGAAAAGATTTCTATTAAAGATATTGTTCTGGTTTTATCAAGGTTAGAAGATTATTCAAGATTCCACAAAGAGTCTGATATTTTGTCAGAAAGATTAAGAAAAGATTTCTCAAGGCAAATATCTTTAGCACATTGTAATGATGATAAGAAAATATATGCAATAGACTTATCAAAAGAATTAACAGCCAAGTTGTTAGAAGTTATTGAGTTACAGAAAGGATTTGGTAAAACAAAACTAGTATTAGATAAACAGTTTGAACACGGTTTTGTTGAAAATGTAGCTACCAAACTTATGGAAAAACATAAGAAAATAAATGTTCAACCGGTATTACTTTGTGATGAGGGTTTAAGATTAGGGCTTTATCGTTTGTTGGTACGTCATATACCTACAATTGTTGTGCTCGCTGACTCCGAAATTGAACCAGATATCAAGTTAGAAATAGTGGATACTGTTAATTTATAGGTTATTTTGAGTCTGGCTTATTGGTTTGGGAGCTTCTAACAAATTAACTAAACGAATAGTTATAATCGATTTCAGTGATGCCATCTTCAATTAAATAAGGCATTTCTTCGTGTAAATCATAGTCTTTTGCGATTTTTTCAATGGGTAGTTTTAAGAATGTCGCAAGACCTTCAGCGTAAACTGTGCCGTCTTTATCAATAATTTTGGTGCAAGTCTTGAACATTCTTGATTTATCTTCAACGATAATTCCACCACCGATTACTTCAATATCATAAGGTACAGGTTTTTTATATTTAACTTCAAAGCTTGTGGTTACGCCTAATTGGTAATCCCCGTTTACCCAATAAGCACGGCAAGCAAGTTCATCTAATAGGGTTACAAGCAAACCTCCGTGTACTCTTTGAGGAAAACTTTGGTGGTGATGCCTGTATGTAATTGGAGAAATTACACTACCATCTTCCATATTATAAAAATGAGCTTTCAAACTATGAGGATTGTCTAATCCGCATACAAAGCACATTTTAGCATTCTTTTGTTTGCTAATAACTTTCATAACCCACCTAAATTTTACTTTATAACCAAGTACAAAATCTCATAAAAACAAGGTGAAGTCAATTTAACTTAATGCTGAAACGATTGCGTAGAAGTGAGTATTCCCCCATCTGTTACATTCTGGCGGGTAAATATCGATTAGTTCGTTTTTGTTTAAACCCAAGGTTTTAAGCATATCAATTTCTGATTGAATTTGTCTGAATTCTGAAAAATAATCGCATCCAAGTTCCTCGGAATAATTGGCAACGGTAACATCTTCGCTTATCCCAAATTGGTTTTTAATGATTAGTTTTCCGTCAGGTTTTAGGTATTTGATATATTTTTTGTAGATTTTTTCTATTTCTGCTCTGTTAAAATAAGACACAATACCAAACATCAAAATAACGTCGTATTGATTCTGAGGTTCAAATACTGAGATATCTTCGTTTATTACTGTTATGTTTGGGGCTTTGACAATAAAATCCGAAAACTGTTTATATTTTTCCACAGCAGTAACTTCTGAAACTTTATCATAGTATTTGTTCAAAGTAATTCCTGTTCCTGCAGCTAAGTCTAAGATTTTTGTATCTTTATTGACGTATTTTAGGATAAAATTTTTATCTGTTTCAGAAAAATCATTTATATCTGAAACTTTTGAAGTTTTTATTGTTGGGTTATTTTCGGCTTTAGATTTCCAAAATCCTAAACATAATTCATTATTCATTATCTATTTCTCTTTTTCTTTTTGCAATTTTTTCTATAATTAGTGAAGAGCTGATTTCTTGTGTGTATGGTAAATAGATAACTTTAACATCCGCATTTTTGATTTCGCTAAGTTCTTTTTCCCAACGAATATAACGTTCATCCCCATACCAATCACTTCCTACAAATAAGTAATCGAATTTGTATTTTTCCCATAATTCTAATTTTTCAAGGGTATTTTCTGCCACTACAACATCGCAATATTTTATAGCTGATAGAATGCTTATTCTTTCTTGAAGATTAAAACATCTGTTTTTCTTATTTTTATCTATATAATCATCAGAAAGTACGCCTACAATTAGGGTATCGCACATTCCTTTTGCGTTTCTTAGTAAATTGATATGTCCTTGATGTAAAATATTGAAACAACCTAAGGTAAAGCCTACTGTTTTCTTTGTCATAAACCCATCCATCTTATTTAATCTTCGTTTATTATATTACATAAGTTTAAGAAAAAGCAAATTTTATTGTTTTCAGTATTCTTGCGTGATATTATTTCATTGAAAAGAGTAGAGCTAAGGGTATGTTTGGGCACGTTTTATTTATAACTTTTATATTAATATTATTAACATCACAACCAGCATATGCTTATATTGATCCAGGTACCGGCAGTATGCTTTTTTCGGTCGTTTTGTGCTCTGTTACTACATTATATTTTTTACTAAATTCGTTAATTATAAAAATTAAAACAAAATTATTTTCCGAAAAATCTCTTGCAAAAGTTAAGCATAAGTTTGTTATTTATTCTGAGGGGAAACAGTATTATACAGTTTTTAAGCCGATATTAGATGAATTTGAGAAGCGAAATATTGAGGTTTCGTATTACACATCAGCTCAGGATGATCCTGTATTAGCCGAAAATTATGAGTATGTGCAAAAAGAATATATCGGCAGTGGTAATAAAGCTTTTTTTAAGTTAGCTTTTTTAAAAGCTGATGTGTGTTTGATGACTACTCCTCAATTAGATGTTTTGCAATTGAAAAGATCTAAAGAGGTTAAACATTATTCTCATATTATGCACTCTATCGGTTTTTCTATGTTGTATAGACTTTTTTCTTTAGATTATTATGATTCAATTCTTTGTGATGCTGAGTATCAAATCCCTATGATAAGAGAAATTGAGCAAAAAAGAAATTTACCGGCAAAAGAACTTCGGGTTGTAGGTAGTTCATATTTAGATTTTTGTATGGGAAGATTACCTCAAAGAATTGGTTCTGATAATTTTAGTATATTGATTGCTCCATCTTGGGGTGCTCATAGTTTGTTAGCAAAGTTTGGTGAAAAACTTTTGGATGAGCTTGTGAATAACACATCTTATGATATTGTTGTTCGTCCGCACCCTCAATCTATGTTAGTGGAAAAAGATTTGGTTGAAAATCTTCAAAGAAAATATATTGATTGTGCAAGATTAAAATGGGATTTTTCTGCTGACAACATGCAGGTTATGGCAAATAGCGATATATTAATTAGTGATTTTTCAGGTATTATGCTTGATTATGCGTTTTTGTTTAAAAGACCTTTTTTATATGTTGATACGAAAATAAATTATGAAATGTATGATTTTTGTGATTTAGATGAGGAAATTCCTTGCAAACATAGAATTGCAAATGAAATAGGTAAGAAGTTAGATATTGATAATGGTGATGTTGAAAATATAGTTGAGATAATAAATCAAGTTAAACAGGATGCAAATTTGTCTAAAAAAATTGAACAAGCCTCTGATTATACTTGGGCTTATAAAGGTGAAGCTGCAAAAAATATTGTAGATTTTCTTGTTGAAAAGCAGTTGGAGGTTAGTCAATAATGATGGAATTTTTCTTTAATTTAATTGTAAAACCTCTACAAATGCTTTTTGAATTTTTGTTTTCAAATGTTTATAATTTGACGGATAATATAATTTTATCGATATTTATTTTAAGTTTTGTGGTTTCTGTCTTGTGTTTGCCATTGTATTTAAAAGCTGATGAATTACAAGATGAAGAGAACAAAATACAAGCCAAACTTGCTAATAGAGTCAAGTCTATTAAAGAAAACTTTAAAGGTGATGAGCAACAGTTGTTGTTACAGACTTACTATAAACAAAATAATTATCATCCGATAATGGGTCTGAGATTATCTTTGAGTTTGCTTTTGCAAATTCCGATATTTATGGCGGCTTATTCTTATTTTAGCGGTTTAGGTTTGCTGGATGGTTTATCTGCAGGATTTGTCGGTAATTTAGCTTCTCCTGACGGGTTGTTGCAAATTCAAAATTTTAAAATAAATATATTTCCGATATTGATGACGATAGTTAATTTGTTAGCAGGGTTTGTATATTCAGATTCAAAGAGCTTTAGTCAGAACAAAGTTCTTGTTATTGTGAGTCTTGTTTTCCTTGTGTTATTGTATAATTCGCCAGCTGCATTAGTTATTTATTGGTTATTTAATAATTTATTTTCTTTGGTTAAAAATATTTGTTTGCTGAAAATATCAAGGGAAAATCTTATTAAATATTCGTTGGTAGCTCTTTTGGTTGCGTATTGTATAATTGCTAAGAATTATCTTCTTTTGACTGTTTCGGTGGCGGTTTATTTAGTAAATTTATTTTTTGGAAAGCACTTCAAATCTGTTAGTTTGGATTTTAATTATAAAAAATTTTTTATGTTAGGTATGACAACTTGTTGGGTGGTTTTAGGTTTGCTTATTCCATCAAATGTGATATCTACTTCATCTTTAGAATTTTTATTTTTAGATAGTACTCCTTTTGGAATTTTGGGGTCAACGGCTACTATTTTTGCCGGAGCAATAATATTTTGGGGCTTGTGGTTGTATTATTTTGCAAGTCAATTACAGCGAAAAATTCTTTCTGTTGTTGTTTGTATTTTTCTGGTGTATGCGTTAAGTAATTTGTTTATCTTAAAAATTCCACTAACAATTCTTTTGACAACAATGTGTTTTGAAACTTTGAGTATGGATTTTAATATTCATTCAGTTGGAGTTGTTCTTTTATATTTATTCGTAATTTTGGGTTCTGTTATTTTCATTTTTAGAGAGATTGTAAAATATCAACGAACTGAAATTATATGTAAGTTTATTTCTATTGTTTTAATTAGTACATTACTTTTATCTGTTTATAACTATTCAAAAATAGCATTGGTGATGTCTAAACATCAAAAACTTGAGCAGGCAACACAAACTCAAGATAAAAAATATATCAATTTGAGCAAGAGTCATAAAAATGTTCTTATTTTGTTTGTAGATAGAGCAATTGGAGCATATTTACCTTTAATATTTAATGAACATCCTATGTTGAAAGAACAATACAAAGGCTTTACGTATTATCCAAATACATTATCTTTTGCAGGTTATACTTTGCTTGGGTATCCAGCTATTCTTGGGGGGTATGAATATACTCCAATGCAAATGGATAAATCTGACAAACTTTTTGAAGAAGAATTTAGAGAATCTTTAACAGTTCTACCTTTGATATTTAAACAAAATCAATGGGAATCAACAGTTATAAATCCTGTTGGTGCTGAGTGGGAAAGTGTAAGAGAACTTGGGATAAGCCAATCTGATATTGATACTTTGGGTAATGTTAGTTTGTATGAAAATTCAAAAATTAACCATTATAGAATCCCGAAAACAATAGTTAATAATATTATTCAAGAAGAAAAGGTTGAAGTTGAGAATAGTTCTTTGACTAAGCGTAATATTATATATTTTGCGTTGTTATCTGTGTTACCTCCATCGGCAAGATATTATGTGTATGATGATGGGAATTATCATAATATAGACAATATTAGTACTAAAAACAAACCTATTTATGGTGAGTTTTTATTAAAGAATTATGCAGAGTTATCATATTTGGATAAGTTGACGTCATTTAAAGAAAAGACAAATACCTTTACTGTATTTAATAATGCATTACCTCATTTTCATATGTTTTTAAGTTATCCTGAGTATGATTTATCTTCTCAAAATCAAGAAGATTATGAACCACCTGTTGCAGATGTTGGTTGGACAAGAGAATCATATAATACGAATGTTGCAACATTAAAACTTATTGGTAAATATTTAGATTTTCTTAAAAAGAATAATGTTTATGATAATACCCGTATAATAATTGTTGCAGATCACGGATTTAGAAGTATAGATTTGCCAGAACCTCTAAACAGTAATTTTCAAAAAGAAAATATTACACCATTTAATCCGCTACTTTTGGTGAAAGATTTTGGTTCAGAAAAAGAATTCTCTCAATCTGAGGAATTTATGACAAATGCTGATGTTCCAATGATTGCAACATCGGAAATATTTAAGCATCCGAAAAACCCATATACAAATAAAGAGTTGAGTAATAAAAGTAAAAAAGACGGTGTTGTTATTGTACTTGGCAATAAGTGGTTACCATCATTTTATTTGGGTAAAAAACAAATATTTGATAATGATACAGTTTTCAATTATGTGAAAAACAATCCTCAAAATTATAAAAATTGGCAAACGAATTTGAATTATGATACGATTAAAAAATATAAAAAATAAATCTTGAATGGGGGTACTATGAAAAAGTTCTGGTTACTTTTTGGTTTGTTATGTTTAGGAAGTTGCGTTTTTGCTGTAACTATTGGTGTTGAACCTCCTGCAAAGTTTATGACTTCTTTGAAAAATTGTACTCCAACTTCATTTAAAATAAATCAAAATGGTTTGGTTTTAACTTATGCTGTTAAAGGTAAAACCCCATCAGGAAGATGTATTGTAGAGTTTTCAGATTATACGGATTTTTCCAATAGAGAAACTTATAATGGTTATATTGCAATGATTTCGTCTTTGGCGGGGGATAAAATAAAACAAGCAAAAATTCCAACTCAGGAACAGATGATTGCTCAGGCAAAAAAAGAAAAGACTATAATGGTATGCAAATTTAGTAAAGAAGAAAGACAAAATCTTTATGATGCATATCAATTGCACGATGATAATTCAAAAACAACAACTCAAAACCCTGATGGAACTGTTTCATATTCGTTTGATTCAAGAGGAATGGGTTCGTATGACAAGTTAATGATGAAATATTCTCATGGGCCATGTGTTGATAAATCAGACAAATCTTTATCTGTGCATGCTTGTTCTTATGCTGATACAACTTGTTATGTTAGAGAACAAAAAGGGGGAGCTTATGCTGTTTTTTGTACCCCTGATAACGATAAGTTTAAGCGTTTGGATAAGGTTATTGAACACGCAAAATCAAACATGTGTGAAAAATTATAGTTAAAGTTCTATAGCAAAAATTCCTCTGTTTGTTTTTAATATAACAAAAGAGGAATTTTTTTGTGATTACTCCAATAGGAATAAATAATAATACTAAAACATATAGACCAATTACTTTTAAAGCTCATCCGGATTTTGAAAAGCTGGTAAGGAACTATGATGTTACAGCATCAAGTTTTTTTAGACGTGGTCCATATTATGGCTCAACTAGTGAAGAGTTTGTTGATGTTGAAAAAATTCTTTCATCTATTTTTCAGTCTTTAGGAGAACCAAAAACAATGCTTATTGCTGGAATTGGTGATTCGCAAGAGCCGTTTTCTTATTTGGCGGTAATTAAAAGTCTTTTAAAAGATACTCCCTTAAGTAAGGTTTTGGATTTACACACTGTAGATTTGCAATCTAGACCTGCAGCTAAAAAACTTCGAGCAGATTCTTTTTTTAATTCTTCTTGGGAGCCTGAATTTGCCAAAAGTAGTTTTGTCAAAGATGATCCAGAAAAGTATGGAGCTTATTCGTATCAAAGGTATAGAGTTACAAACGAAATTTATGAATATTTGAACTCCGTTTACAATAATATAAGACGAGGAATTTGGGAAGCTAGAGTTCAAGACGCTATCAAAAAATATCCTAACGATTCTTTTGATGTTGTTTCAATAAATAATACGTTAGGATATATTAGAGAATCTGATGAAATTCTTTCTACATTCCAACATGTATATAGAGTTTTGAAACCAGAGGGTGTATTTATTACAGATCCATTTAAGTTAAATTCATTAGAAAAGTCTGGCATATTAGAAAATATGACAGAAATATTTGATGGTATTTATAAAAAGAATCCTTAATTTTTATATTTCAACAGGTGTTCTGCAAATTAAAGATAGAGCTTCATCAATATTATGGTATAAAGTATGATAATATTGGTGTTCGTATTTGTCTTTAGAAATTTCCATACCTGTTTTTGCTATAAGTTTCATTTGTTTTAGCAAATCTGCGGTCATTGTAATTTCTTTAAATACGCTACCTTCGTTTTTGATAGATTTGCCAACGCTACCGTGATAAAGTTGTTTCCAGTTTTCAACAGAATCTTCATTTTCTGCGTTCAGTGCAGCCCATTCGTATAAGTGGTTTGTTATTTTTGTATTGATTTCAGATTCTCTGTATTCTGGATCATATTTTTTGATATCCATATTGAATTTGTTCAATGATTTATCAAAATCTCTTACAAACTTCATTACATTAGTGTTTTCGTGATAATAAACAGGCTTTTTCACTTCTTCTTTTAAGTTTGGATTTTCATATTTTTCATCAATATTTGCCATAGTACCCACTGCTGCAACAAGTTCAACTGGGTTAAGGTCTGCAAGTTTTCTTTCATAAATTGCATTGATGATTGGAATTTGTTCATAGCCGTTTAATTTTGCCAGTAATTCCCCTTTTGGTGTTAATTGGTGATTAGATTTTATGAAATCCATCTTTCTTAAAGTTAATCGACGATTAGAGAAAATACCTTTCATTTCTTGGCTTTTCTTAGTTTTAATTTGAGGGTTGTTATCGTAGGCGTAGAAAGATTTTTCTAAAAGTTCATTGATTACTTCATCGTTTTGGCAAGTTGCGTAGTAACCAGCAACAAATGAAAAGTCAGGTCTAAATGCACTTTCCAAATCGTTTGGAGGTGATTCGATTAAGCGTTCAAAGTTTTCTGCTTGTTTTTTGTTAACCGCCATTGTAATACAGTAACCTTGTGTATCAATTCCACGACGACCTGCACGACCGGCCATTTGGTGGAATTTGTTAGGTGTAAGTTCACCTGTTGGTGTTCTATCTGATGTGATTACAGTTGTTCTTGCTGGCATGTTGATGCCTGCTGATAGTGTTTCAGTTGCTATGACAACTTTTACAAGTTTTTTGTTAAATAGTTCTTCGATAAGTTCTTTTTGAGCAGGTAAAAGTCCTGCGTTATGAATTGCATAACCTTTATTTAAGGCATTGTAATTAAGAGATTCCCCTAAATATTTACCTTCTTCTTTGTATTTTTCGATAATTTCAGAAATTTGATTGATTTCATCTTCTGAGTTTAATCTTTCTCCGAATTTAGCTAGGAAGCTAAGAATTTCGTTACTTTGACGTTTGCTAAATACAAAGAAAATTGCTGGAATTTTATCTTCGTTTTTAAGTTTGCGAACCATATTTTGGTAACTAATCATATTAGGGGTAGGGAAACGTTTAGGTGGGGTTTGAGCCTTTTTGATTTTTCCTTTTTTACCTTTATTGGTTTTGGATTGACCTTCAGCCATACATTCAATGATTTCAAAATCTAATGGGACGTGGCGGTTTTCTGACGGAACATCGATTAAAACTGTGTGAACAGGTGCATTGTTTTGAGCTCTGTATGTTTCCATATTGCGGTTTTTTCCTGCAACAACTTCAGCTTTTGAGTGTCCTTTGCTATCAGCCATCCAGTTTGCAACTTCTTTATTGTTTCCGATAGTTGCAGAAAGTGAAAGTAGTTGTGTGTTAGGATCACTTAGGATAATTGATTGTTCCCAAATTCCGCCTCTGTCTGCATCTCCAAGATAATGAAGTTCATCAAAAATTACGGTTTTTAAATCATCAAGGATAGGATTGTCTTTATTAAATCTATCTGATAAAACCATATTTCGATAAACTTCAGTTGTCATAACAACAATTGGAGCATCTGTGTTTATTTTAGTGTCGCCTGTTAATAATCCTACATTTTCTTTTCCGTAAAGTCTTTGGAAACTTCTAAATTTTTCATTACTTAGTGCTTTTAATGGAGTTGTGTAGAATGTTTTTACACCATCTTCCATATTTTTTGAAATTGCATAAAGTGCGATAGCAGTTTTGCCTGTACCAGTTGGGGCAGTTACGATTACATCATTATCTTTTAAAATATTCATTGCTGCAGCTTTTTGGAAAACATCAGGAGTTGCACTTGGTGGTAATTGGAAATAATTATCCTCAAGTGTTTGGTAAAATTCACGTGCAGTGAAGTTTACTAAGCTCAAATTGGTTGTGTTATTTGAGATGTAATTATATTGCGGATATTGAGCTTGTTTGATTTGTTGTTTTTTGTTTTCTAGTTGAATTGGCTGTGCAAATTTTATATTAGAAATTTTTGTAATCATATTTACCTTTTTATTTGTTTTCAATGTGTCTTAAAATAGGGTCTTGCTCTAAGGTTAGCTTAACTGTGTCTGATTTTTTCTCATATAATGGTCCAAAAATGTCATCTTCAAAACGTTCAAAATCAGGGTCAACCATTTTGAATTTAGAATCTAGTTTTGCGATTTTTTCAATGAATGCATCATATTGCTCAATCATCGCATCTTCGTATTTTGCTACATTGAATAGTTTTACTATTTTTTGTGCAATTTGCTTTGGTGTAAGTTTATCTAATTCCTTTGCACCTTGTTCGCTCATTTGAAATATTCTGTCGTGGTTTATAACAGCACTTTCAAAAAGATCTTTACCGTCTAAATCGATTGAGATTGTGCCATCAGGGTCAGATTTTGTTTTTGCTTCTACAATTTTTGCAACTTCTGCCCAAGTACCTTTTTGGGTTTTTCCACCATCATAATTGAATTTTACTTTAGCTGTGAACGCTGGGTTGTAATTGTTGTTAATTCCTAAATTCATTAAAAACTCCTTTTTTGTTGTGTGTTTAAATGCCTAAAAATAAAAATTTTTGCGTAAAATTTTATATTTCGTAACATATTAGGCAAATAATTTTATTCTCAAGTTTTATAGAGGCAAATCAATAAAATAGAAAGGAAAATTTATGCAAGTAAACAACTCTCAACCAAGTTTCGGCTCAACAAGAATTCTTAATGCTGGTAAATTATCAGCAAATAATAAGTATGTTAAAAAAATTAACGAATACTTTATGCCACCAAAATATAATGAGCAAGGTGGAGATTTTTTTAAGCCTCAAACACTGGCAGACAAAATTGATTTTTCAAAATTTAACTGGACATATCATGACGATGTATTAATGTTCGTTGGTAAAGATGGTGGCCCAGGCGGAGCTGATACATTCATCGGTAGAATTTTAAAACAAACATTCCCAAATGATCCGATTGAATTTGTAGATGATATTGCACCAGTTCATGTTGATGGCCCAGTAATCGATATGACAGAAATTGGTAAACTTTTCGATAGATAAGTGTAATCAATAATATAAAGTTTAAAAAAGGAAGCTGATTAGCTTCCTTTTTTTTATGCTTCGTAAAAAACGATTGTGTCATTTAATTTTATTTCTGTATTTCCGTGAGGAACAATATATTCATCATTTCGTTTGATTAGTGCAATTAGGAAATTATGCGGGAATTCAATTTCGCAAACTTTTTTGTCTAACCAGTAGTGTCCTTCATCGATATTTGTTTCTGTTAGTTTGATGTCTTCAGGGGTTTTTTCATATGTTTGACCAAGTAAAATTTCATCGTTTGTTTGAAGTTTTGTTTGCCCGTTTGGAATAATCTTTTCACCATCTCTTGTAACCATCAAAATTAATGCGTTTTTACTGATTTCGATATCTTTTAGCATTGAGTTATTCCAAGGGTGGTTTTCTTCAATTGTTAGTTTGTTTAGTGAAATTGCGGCTTCTTGTTGATAATCATTAAATGTTTTTCTTACATCGTAAAATCTATCAATCATACCTGATTTTTTAGCTAAAAATGGAAGTAATGAACCTTGCAAAGTTACTGATAATAACGCTACAACAAATACGATATGGAATAAGTCATATACTAATGCTTCACTTTCTGCTACAACTAAGATTGCAAATACAATTGATGCGGCTCCCCTTAAACCTGCACTTGAGATGAAAAATATTTGGTTCCAAGTGGATTTAAATGGAAGCATAATTAAACTTACAGCAAGTGGTCTTGCGATAAATGTTAAAAACGCAGTTATCAAAATTGCTGGAATTAAAATTTCAGGGATTTTATGCGGGAATGATAAAAATCCAATCAAGAAGAATATGATAACTTGAGATAATGCAGTTATGCCATCAAAAAAGTGCATCATAGTTATCTTGTTTTTGATTTCGCAGTTTCCTAAAATAATCCCTGTAATATAAACGCTTAAATACCCGTTACCACCTAACAAATCAGGGATTGCAAAAGATGCCAGTGCTATTGCAACCATAAAGATTGTGTCTGTCCCTTCTGATAGTAATCTTGTTTTTTTGAAGATGAAATTAGCAGCAAGTGCAATTACCACCCCAAAGAAAATACCATAGATAATTTGTTTAAAAAGTAACGGTGTTAAAGTTAAGGCTTGTCCACCTTTCAAAAGTACGATACCAAGCATTGTTAAAATATATGCAAAAGGGTCGTTACTACCGCTTTCCATTTCAAGAATTGGTGCGGTGTTATATTTTAGGTTAAGTCTTTTTGAACGCAAAATTGAAAATACTGAAGCTGCGTCTGTTGAACTTATGATTGCCCCGATTAAGAAACTTTCTACGAACGGGATTTTTAAAATATAGTGGCAAAATAAAGCTGTAAATCCTGCCGTGAAGATTGTTCCAAGAGATGACAGACAAATTGCTTGTGCTGTAACTTTGTTACTATCGGGTTTTTTAGTACAAAACCCACCATAAAAGATTATGAATAATAGCCCAATAGAGCATAGTTTTGAGGTTAAGTCGTAATCGTCAAATGATATTCTTAAGATGCCATCTGACCCAAATAAAACACCTAAGAACATGAAAAATACCAAAGCCGGCATTCCAAGTTTGTTAGAAAATTTATTTGTAACTATACAAGATAAAATTACGATTGCACAAAATAAAATTAAAATTGACATAAAAACCTCACTATACTTGTGTTTTACAATTATAACATATTATTTATAATTTTTGAACCTTTTAAAAAATGAGTCGTTACTATATATGTAGTGTTATGAGGTGAATGAATGAAAAAGTTAATTGTTTGTATTATGGCATTTGCGTTTTTATTAACTACAACTGCTCCAGTATTGGCAAAAGGTGGCCATGGTGGCGGCGGGGGTAAATCTGCAAGTGGTCATAGTTCAAGCCATAGCGGTGGAGGAAAGGGACACTCTGACGGAGGTAAAGGTCATGGTGGCGGACACGGACATGGACACGGTAAAGGTCATCATGGTGGATCAAGAGGTGGTGGACATTATCACTCTTCAAGTTCTACCTCTGTTTATTTAGTTGGACGTGAAGTTATTCCAAATGTTCATACTTTTGCTGATTGTAATGAGCATTCAGCTACATCAGAAACTTTTGTAAGTTACTATTCAAACGGAACAAGCAATTCTTATACTTACTACACTGTTTTGGATGCTAAAGGAAATGTTTTAGCAACAGATTGTACTGATGTTAAACATACAATTTATGATAATGTTCACTATTTACTTCTTAGAAAAGGGGGTAAATATGGAATATATTCTCACGATGGGCAATTGATTAGCAACAGAAGTTATACAACAATGTATGAAATTGCACCAAACAGATTACTTGTGAAAGCTAACAAAATGTATGGCGTTGTTGATTTGTTGGAAAATACAGTTGTTCCAATAAAATACAAAGAATTTAAAAGTGTTGGGAAAGATTTGTATATCACAAAATTAAATGGTTATTATGGTATGGTTAATAGCTCTAATTATATGTTCTTCCCACCTGAGTATGACAAAATCACACAGCTTTATGATACTTTTGTCCTAAAACAATATGGCAAATATGGTTTGGCGGATGCTTATGGTCGTTTAATCTTAGAACCAGTTTATGACAAAATTAAAAAACAAGGTGAATATATTGTTGTTAAAAAAGACAAGCGTTGGGGTGTTTTTGATTCATCTGGACGAATGCTAAGTGAAGTCGGTTATGAAAAAATCAGAATTAACCGCAATCACCTTGAGGGTAAAATTAACGGTATGTGGATAGAAATTCCTGTTCCTTTGATTTAGTAGCAAAAAAATTTTTTGAGGGGGTTTATGCAGAATAAGGAGTAAAAATGTACATTTCTGCAATATCCCCAGTTAATCAATATAAACCAATATATCGGACTGAAAATTTTTCTGCTAAACTAAATGTTTTATCCCGTGATGAGGTAAGTTTTAGTGGTAGAGTCCCGTTAGAAAAGTTTGAGAAAACTTTATATCGTGCTGTTGATAAGGCGGAAGTTGATGCTCTTTTACGTGGGGAGCATACAGGTTGTTATAAGTATGCAACATCAGATCCAAGAGGCTGGGGGGCAAAAAACTGGATATCTGGGTTTGCTGCTGGTAGAAAAAATGCGTATTTTATTCAGTTTAAACGAAATTGCTTTGATAATTTTAGGGTGTTTGAAGCGTTTGATGACCCTGGTGATACTAGGTATATCCTGCCAGACGGATATGAATTGAGTGATATTCATTCAATCCATGAGGGTACAAATGCTCACGGGAAAATTATATGGGCTAGTTCGGATGATATTATAGACACAGATTTAAAAGAAAAAATAACTGGGATATTTGGTGTTCTTAAGCGTATTATTGGAAAGAAAACAACTGAAGTCAGAGAAGATGTTTTTGAATTAACCTCTTATGCAAAAGAGTTCCCAACAATCGCAGAGCCATTATTAAAAAGAGCAACAGAAGATAAGAATTTTGCGTATGAACTTATGATTTTCTTTGATAAATCTGAAAGTGATATCTATTATCCATTTGTGAAAAATTATATAAAATCGTTCAGTGATGATGTGAATAGTTGTGCTATTAATGAATATGCGGTTATGTATTTGGGTAAAAACGGTTCAAGTAAAGACATTGATTTGCTTTTTGATGTGATGAAAAAAGATCCATATCGCATCAGCCATGGGTATCCATTTTCTATTTCAAGATTAATTGCACCAAAGGATTATCATAGGTTATTTGAACTTTATGATTCTGAAAATTATGGGGTTAAAGATATTGTTATCTGTACTGCGAATAGGCTTGAGAAAGCTGCAAAATTACCATATGACACAACCTATAATTTATGTATAAAAACTCTTAAAGATATGCAAAATATTTTGCCAGCAGATTTTAAAAAAGATCCAAGTAAAATTGATTTATTATCAACTTGTTCAGAAATTCTTTTTAGGCATGCAGAAAAAGAAGATATTCCTCTTTTGAAACATTACACCAATTTAGGTGTTTATACTGATGGGGATTTTAGAGCCCTTATTAGAGATTTGGAAAGTTAATCTATTTCCACTCTGGATAATAATAGATAACAATTTCGTCTTTTGCTTTAATTTTTGCGTGTCCACCTTTTATGAGGTTTGTTAATGAGCCTGTAGGAGGAAGAATAGTTAATGCCCATTTGATAGGGTAAACTATGAAACATCTGTTTTGTCCTTTTTTAGTATAAGTGTCAACAAGTTGAGATGATTTTGCACCTGGAATCTCAAAACCACCAAGTATGATTTCAGCAGGGAAACCATTCATTCCAGCTGTGATTAGTGTTTCAATTCTTCCGTTGATAATTGTACCTTTTTTGAGGAAAGTTTTGCGTTTGCAGTACGCATCTTGCAAAACTTTGAACTGAAGAACTTGTCCTTCGTATAATTTTTCACCTTTTGTAGTAATTGGAGTAACTATTCCAAGTTTTATAGGAATTCTGTGGGTGCTTTCAAAATTGTATGGTAAATCTTTAACTTCTTCAGTAACCATTCCTTCTGTTTCTATTGCTTCCACTTCAGGAATTGGAGCCATTTCAATTCCATAGGTAGGCAAAGTTAAGAATGCTAAAGATAAAAACGTTGCAAATAGTTTATTCATAATCGATATCCTTTGTTGCTTTTGCTTTTATCTTTTTAGCAAGTTTTTTACGATTTTCAACTGATGTTAATAAGAAATTTTGATAATATTCGTTATTGATATATTCGTTGTTTTCTAAATATTGAGGGTATTTGTATGTGATGTATTCATAAACTCTTGCAAGTCTTTTTGAAGTTAAATTGTGTCTTGAAAATGTATCATGACGTTTTTGCGGGCATGTTTTGTTGATGAAAACAATTACTGCAAGTGGGTTATAACCTGCGTTTACCAAATAATCAACTGCACGTTTGTCTGATACTGTTTCAAATTTTTTAGAGCCTAATGCTACTTGTGCGGAATCAACCCAACCTCCAAATGAGCCATCATATGATTTCATTGCTATTGAAATTTCTCTTGCTAACATTGCAGCTAGTTCATCATCAGTTTGTACGTGTTGATATAATCCGTCATAGATGATTACTTGACGTTTTGTTAGAGCTTTATCTGTTGATAGTGCTTTTTTCTTCGCTTTTTTGTCGTAAGTAAAAATTATTCTTTTTGTAATTTTATTGTGATTCAATAATTTGACTGCAACAGAATCAATTCTTGTTTGAATTTCTGTTTCTTTTGCAATGTTAGAATTTGTTGCTGCAAAAACAGGTGTTGTACACAATAATAACGCCAATAATGTAATTATTTTTTTCATTTTAACCCTCTAAACCTCTTTTAATTCATTATATTTAAAATTTTGTATTATCTCAATAATTTTAGAAAATCTTTATATGAAATCTTTACTGTATGTAAATTACCCAAGTGGCTATGTTTTTGTAATATGGTTGATTATTATGCATTTTGTTTATAAAATATCTCTATCAGAATTAGGAGTTAAGTTTATGAAAAAAATAGTGGCAATTACCGTTTTATTATTGATGACAACAGGTGTTTCAAATGCATCTTATTTAGATGATCAGCTTAATGAGGTTGATAAAAATGTGAAATATTCAACACCTGATCAACACGCAAGAATGTATAATTTGAAAAAAGAATACAGTGTTGAAGTTGCGGATGGGGTTAAAAATCCAAATTTAATAAAATTTTCTGATTATAAACCAATAGATGATAAACTTTATAATCAAAAATTGGCTAAAGATGAGGCGAATTACCAAAAAATAGTAATTCCAGCTTTAAAAAAGAAAACTCAAACTGTCAATGTAGAGCCTGAAGCTGTTGATTTTTATAATGTTTATAGGGTTGCAGAACGTTTAATTCGTGCGAATAATTTGGATTATATAAATTGGAGAATAGCAATCAGAAAAACTCCGGTTTCTAACGCTGCAGCTTTTGATGGTAATTATATAGTTATCAATACAGGGTTGTATGATTCTGTTTATGGAAGTGAAGAAGCTCTAGCCTTTGTAATTGCTCATGAAATGGCACACCATATTTTAGGACATATTCAACGAACTCAAGAGTTAAATTATAGTTTGGATTATTTTGATTCTCTTATTTCAACTGCAAAAAAATCTAAATCTAATACCGCAGGCTTGAATGAACTGGTTGCTGAAAGTCGTAAATTAGGTATTTATAAAGAGTTTAGAAAAATGGAATATATGGCTGATGCTGAGGCTTTAACTCTTATTACAAAAGCTGGTTATTCTCCATATAAAGGTGTTGAAACCTTAAACTTTTTGAATACTTATAATAATCTTTCAACTATTGCATCAACTCATCCGTCAGCAACTGAGAGAATTGAAAGTTATAATGAAAATCTTTCAGTTCTTGATCCTAATTGGAAGTTTGTTGGTAGAGAAAATATTTATAATAGCGATGTTTTAAACTGTAAAAAATCATCAGATAGAGTTTCTATTGTTATTTCTAAGTCAAAAACTTCAAAAAATTTCTACAAAGTTGAAAATAAAGAGGAAAGATTAACACGTATTGCACATATTAAATATCTTCGTGGTGATATGAAAAATGCGATTAAATATTTCAACATGCTTTCAGAATTACAAGAAGATAATTATATTCCGCATGTTTACCTATCATTGGCAAATGAATTTGTTTATAACAAAACAGGTAAGAAAAAGTTTTTGAAAAGAGCTAAGAAATCTATTATAGATGCTGCAAAGCTAAACCCAGCTGATGATAATGTTATTGAACAGATTAAAAATTTGGGAATAGTAAATAAAAAAGAAGAGCAAAATTTATAAAATCAGCCGGATTAATTTCCGGCTTTTTTAATAATATCAAGATATAAAGTTTATATTAATGCACAAAAAGCTGGTGTTATAATGAACTTATACAGTTCGGTAGGTTAAAAGGAGATTTATATTATGATTCCTATTTTTGATTCAAAACGTCAGTATGCACAAATCGGTGCAGAAGCTGAAAAAGCAGTTTGTGAAGTAATGAGATCTGGTTGCTATATCCTTGGTCCAAACGTAAAAGCATTAGAAAGTGAATTAGCAAGTTATATTGGTTGCAACTACACAGTTGCACTTAACTCAGGTACAGATGCTTTACATATCGCATTAAGAGCTTTAGATATCGGCGAAGGTGATGAAGTTATCACAACAGCATTTACATTCGTTGCAACAGCTGAAGCTATCGGTATGGTTAATGCAAAACCTGTATTTGTTGATATTGATCCTGATACATTCAATATTGACCCTAAAAAAATTGAAGAAGCAATTACTCCAAAAACAAAAGCTATCATCCCTGTTCACCTATATGGTCAAGCATGTGATATGGATGCGATTATGGATATTGCAAAACGTCATAACTTAAGAGTTATCGAAGATTGTTGCCAAGCTATTGGTGCAACTTATAAAGGTAAAATGGTTGGTACATTCGGTGAAATCGGATGTTTCAGCTTCTACCCAACTAA